>CBDUSM010000153.1:0-4463 GCA_965369825.1 uncultured Bacteroidales bacterium | reverse complement strand
CATTATTAATCAAATTCATAATATCTTTGTCTATTCTAATTGGTTTCACACCTGACGAAAAAAATGTTTGTGATATTGTTGTTATACAAAGGTACGTAAAGAATTTAGTCAAAATAAAATAAACCATATTAATTCATAGGTTGAGAGCGTTGCGATAAAATCACAATTTATAAAAAACCCATCAATATCAATGAACATCACCAAACCAACATTGTTGCTCGATAAAGAAAAATGTGTCCGGAACATTCAGCGAATGGTCGACAAAGCAAATAAACACAATTTGTTTTTCAGGCCTCACTTTAAAACACACCACTCTGCTGAGGTTGGAACATGGTTTAAAACAGAGGGCGTAAAAGCAATTACTGTTTCTTCAGTAACCATGGCTGACTACTTTGCCAGGCATGGATGGGCCGACATAACCATTGCCTTTCCTGTTAACATTCTTGAACTGGATATCATTAATCAATTAGCAAAAAAAATCTCGTTAAACCTCCTTGTTGAATCAATCAATTCGGTTGATATCCTTGAAAAACATATGACAGGCAATACGGGTATTTTCATTGAAATAGATACCGGGTATCACCGATCAGGTGTTGATTATGAAAATAAGGAGGCCATTATTAGCCTTGTTTCGAAAGTAAACAAATCAAAACTGTTGACATTCAAAGGTTATTTAACGCATAGTGGACAAAGCTACCATGCGAAAAGCAGAGAAGAGATAGCAGTTATTCATTATGATTCTATCAACAAACTAAATGATTTGAAATTATCTACTTCAAAGATTGTGGGCGATGAAATAATATTATCCATTGGCGATACGCCAGGTTGCAGTATGATGAATGATTTCAATGGCATTGATGAAATCCGTCCGGGGAATTTTGTTTTTTATGATGTCATGCAATATGAATTAGGATCGTGTAATATAGATGACATTGCTGTGGCAATGGCTTGCCCTGTGGTTTCAAAATATCCGCAAAGAGGAGAAATAGTCATTTACGGGGGAGCGATACACTTCTCTAAAGAATTTATCTTAACCAAAAACAAACCTGTTTATGGTTACCTGGTTGACCTTTCTTCAAAACCCTGGAAGTTATTACCTGGCAATGGTTTTCTGGCTTCACTTTCCCAGGAACATGGAATCATAAAGGCGGAAAAAGAGATACTGGATATGTATAATATTGGCGATGTTATTGGAATACTTCCAATTCATTCTTGTTTGACAAATAATCTTCAAAAATGGGGGCCCGTTATTGTTTAGTTATAATTTCGTAGTTTTACAGAATCAAAATTGATAAAAAATTGTTTATGAAAAAAAAATACATCATTCTAACCATTTTAACCTTATTCATGCTTTCGTGCCAGGAAAAAGGTGCAGAAAATTTTTATCAAAAAGGGCTGGTAAAAGCCTCAAAACAAAATTTCGAGAATGCCCTTATTAACTTTAATACAGCCATAAGTATGGACAGCACCAATCCTGTTTACTACTTTGACAGGGCATTTTACGCTAAAGAAAACTTAGGTGATTTTTCCGGAGCTATTGAAGATTATACAATCGCCATTGATATGGTGAACGGCGATAACGATGCAAATGCTTACAGCAACCGGGGACATGCTCAAATGATGTTAGAAAAATATAAAGATGCCATTACCGACATTCAAAAAGCCATTAGTCTCGATCCTAACAATTCATATTCCTTCAGAAACAGATCGCTGCTATTTATTGAAATTAAAAATATGAACATGGCTTGTGTTGACTTGCAGCAATCGCTGGATCTTGGTTTTACCGATTCGTATGGTGATGAGGTTAAGGAGCTGATTGAAAAATACTGTACGAAATAAATCCCAACATAATTTGGCATAGACAAAAAAAAGGACTGCCACAGGCAGTCCTTTTTTATATTCGCTAAGAAGTCGTTCTAATTAACGATCATCTTCCTGGTAATACTGCTGTCGTCAGCCTTCACGGTATAGAAAAATACACCCGACTGAAGGTTTGTGCCATCAATGGTAAGCTCATGAACGCCTGATCCAACACTGCCTGCATTATAAACATACACCTTTTGGCCCATCAGGTTAAATACCTCAATACTCAGGTTTGATGATTCTGTCAACTCAACCGTAACAACAGATGTTCCCCTGAAAGGGTTCGGGTAATTTTGTGATACATTGCTGATTTGGTTGAATTCCGTTTTTTCATCGATACCAACTTCAAACTGAAAATCAACCCCATGTAACATATAGTGATATACCGGAGATAAATCTGTTTCACCAAGCCTGGTAGTGGTAACCGGCACTGAGTATGACCCCAAACCATTATCTATGGCATAATCAGAACAATACATATAATAATTATCCAGGGCCCAGAACTGAGTAAGATAAGTAATGTTTTGCGTAGGAAGCCAGAGAGAAGCATTTATATCAGCACCTTGGGCAACGATATCCGGGAACAGGTTTAAATCCGATAAAGCAGGATCCGTATCCATCCACACATAAAAGACCTTAGTTCCATCGGGTGACTTTGACATTTGCGGCCTGGCATCATATCCAACTCCTAACGGGTCGTTTGCAGCATCGACATCCTTTGCAACGACAAAATCAATGGCCTGAGCATCCCAACCACCATCGGGTGTTGTATATAAGTCGTATAATATCCCTTCAAAATTAGTAAAAGTCCAAATCCAACCCATTGAGTCAGGGTCAATACTGGATGCGCTATAAACATAAGTAAAATAGTGTAGCATGCCATTGGCATCAACTAAAACATCGCTTGGTGAAGATACATAAGGATGTTTTTCAGTAGTACCACCTGCAGGGAATAAAGAGTCGTAAATGGTCGGAATTTCTCTGAAATCAAAAATATCCATTAGGTCCCAGTCTTCACCACCATTTTCAGTTTTGTAAGCAAAAGGTGTATAAGCCCATGGATAGGGAGAGTCCTCGTGATTACCAGTATAAACTAAATAACCTATCTGGCCATCTTTTGACCATGCGTAACCAGGCCAGGGATTACCATTGGGATAACCCTGGGAGTCTTCAGTATATTCCGGTACATCTGACCAGCGGGTCCATTCAACGGTATTATCATCTGCATCCCATACACCATCATTCAAAATAATCTCATATGATGTATAAACCATACCGTCATCCTCATGAGCATTTGCATAAACATGGAACGTACCGTCATCACATGATGTAAGGAATCTCCTGGCAAATGTCATATATACATCAGGGTCATCATAGAAAACTTTCTGAACATTTCCGTTCGTAGAATCCAGTTTCATACTGGCAAAATAGTTGCCATCCCATGAACCGGATGCCGGATAAGTATCAGCCAGAAAAGGTCCACTAATAACGGAGTAGGCTTCATAAGGGTCTGTATTACCTTCAGGGTTATAAATTACACCGGAAGGATAACGTCCGTAATTAATTACTCCGGTATAATCATCATAAATAACCAATGAAGAGTCGAAAGTCATCCCTCCATCATAAGAAAAGGAAGATTGAATGTATCCACTGGCATTTGCTCCCCCAGCCCAGTCAGGATATGAGGCGCATTGACGGTGCGTGAACATAACCATATTGAGATCTGCATTATACGTGAGGGCCGTGGATTCCCCAACAAGCAATGAATATAGGTTACCAGAAGAAGCAACAGGTATCTTAAAAAGATCCCTTGATGTAGCACCAAGAACATTGGCAGGTTTGAAAGGCCTGAAAGTTGAAAATGTTGGGTCAGCAGACTGCGTTACGGATTCAACCTTGTGCCCGACAAATTTCCGTTCACCTTTCGTAGTTCCACGCGTTTGTGCATTTAAAGATATAGCAAATGCGATTAGAACCGAAAACAGTAATAATTTTTTCATGATCATTTTTTTTTTAATTAAACATTTGATTATTAGAAATTCTTGAATTTTTGCCTAACGAATCACAAAAGTAATAAAAAAATTAATTATGATACTATTACCGACATAAAAAAAGCAATTAGTCTTGACCCTAACAATTCATATCCCTTCAGAAACAGAGCGCTGCTATTTATTGAAATTAAAAATATGAACATGGCTTGTGTTGACTTGCAGTAATGGCTGGATCCCGGATTTACCGATTCGTATGGTGGTAAAATTAAGGAGCTGATTGAAAAATACTGTAAGAAAGCATAAGATAAGCAAAAAAAAAGGACTACCCAGGCAGTCCTTTTTACTATTCAGTAAGAACTCGTTCTAATTAACAACCATCTTCCTGGTAACACTGTTTTCGTCAGCTTTTACGGTATAGAAAAATACCCCTGACTGAAAATTTGTGCCATCAATGGTCAGCTTATGAGCGCCTGATCCAACAATGCCTGCATTATAACCATACACTTTTTGGCCCATCAGGTTAAATACCACGATACTCAGGTTTGATGATTCTGTCAACTCAACCGTAACAACAGATGTTCCACTGAAAGGGTTCGGGTAATTCTGTGA
>CBDUSM010000152.1:0-4504 GCA_965369825.1 uncultured Bacteroidales bacterium | reverse complement strand
ATTCCACCTTTAATGCCGATGTTGAGTTGTGCAAAACACATTTGGGTAAAAAGGCTGGCCACAAGTAGGAAACTGATTTTTTTCACAATGATAAATTTTGGAGTTAAAAACAAAAATAATTGATTATCTGATACGAAAACAATAATATAACGTTCATTTTTCCAGATACTTATTCACAATTGATTTTTTTTTTATTTTTGCACTAAATAAATAATGTAAGCGTATGAAAAAAAAAGTCGTTTTAATTCTATTGTTTTTAATCTCTTCGGCAGTTGTTTTTGGTCAGGCAAAGCCTTTTCGGTTTGGGATTAAGGTGTCGCCTAATATTAGCTGGTTACAGGCCTCTACTGAAGGATATACGCATAATGGCACCAATTTTGGTTTTGGGTGGGGATTTATCAGCGATTTTAGCGTAGCAGATAATTATTTTATCGCTACTGGTTTTGATGTGATCTTTAATGGTGGAGAACTTAGTTATCCGTATGTTGATAATCAGCTCGGTATTGAAGGAACACTTTGCCGGGAGTATAATCTGAAGTATTTTCAGATACCAGTTACATTGAAAATGAGAACCAATAAATTTGGTTCATATGCATTTTTTGGAAACCTTGGCTTAGGATCAGCAATTCGGATTGGGGCAAAAGCCAATGAACAGTTTGAGTACATTGATACCAATGGAGAAACAACCAAAACCGACGAAATGGAGCATACAATTGCTGATGAGATTAATCTTTTCAAAGCTTCTATGATTTTTGGTATTGGCATGGAATATTATGTTGATGAATCTACTTCTCTTGTTTTTGTTGTTAATTATAACAATGGTTTTACAAATGTTTTAAATGGCTATAACACGGTTGACCCCTCGTTAAAAGAAAAAGCACAGCTACATTATTTTGAATTTTCGATAGGAATTATTTTTTAATCCATTATTAATTAAGAAATTAACCATTCAACGTGAAGATTGCTTTAGCTCAAATAAATTATCATATTGGTCATTTTGATGCTAATGTGTTAAAAATTAAAAATGCCATTCAAGAAGCAACGCAAAAGGATGTTGATTTAATAGTTTTTGCGGAAATGGCAGTTTCAGGGTATCCACCGCGAGATTTTCTTGAGTTTGACGATTTTATTCAGAAGTGTTACCAGGCTATTAAAGAAATTGCTCAATCCTGCCATGGAATTGCTGCCATTGTCGGGTCTCCCTCCATTAATCCTTCAGCCAAAGGGAAATCTTTGTATAATTCCGCATATTTTCTTTATGATGGGGATATTCAGGATATTACACACAAGTCATTACTTCCTACGTATGATATTTTTGATGAATACCGATATTTTGAGCCTTTCAGGGATGTCAAAGTAATAAATTATTTGGGTCGTAAAATAGCCCTGACGATTTGTGAAGACATTTGGGATATTGGAGATGAGCGGCTCTATACGGTTTCCCCAATGGATGTTCTTGCAAAACAAAGTCCGGATTTGATGATTAATATTGCAGCTTCGCCTTTCCATTACAGGCAAGCCTCAAGCAGACGAGAGGTGCTTGTCAGAAATGCGAAGAGGTACAATTTACCCCTTTTTTATGTAAATCATGTTGGAGCCCAAACAGAACTTCTTTTTGACGGGGGCTCAATGGTTATCAATAGGGATGGTGAAATTTTTGATGAATTTAATTACTTTGAGGAAGATTTCAGGATTTATGAGCTTCAGGAGGGGAGCAACCAGATATCTTTATTTAATAGTGAGCATAAACCTGAGAAGCAAAAGTCTGAATCAAAGATAGCTCTTATTCATGATGCACTGGTTATGGGAATCCGGAATTATTTTCAGAAGCTGGGTTTTTCAAAAGCCATCTTAGGCCTGTCAGGTGGTATTGACTCAGCCGTAACACTGGCTCTGGCTGCCAGGGCACTAGGTAGTGATAATGTTAAGGCTGTGCTTCTTCCATCAAGATATTCATCTGAGCATTCGGTCAATGACGCTGTTATCCTGGCTGAAAATCTGAATGTTCCCTATGATATTATTCATATTGAAAAGGCGTTCAAGAGCTTTGAAGAAACAATGTCTCAATGGTTTGATGGCTTACCGGCTGATATTACCGAAGAGAATTTGCAAGCCAGGATCAGGGCAGTTATTTTGATGAGCCTTTCGAATAAGTTTGGTTATATCTTGCTTAATACATCAAACAAAAGTGAGGTGGCAGTGGGATATGGAACGTTGTATGGTGATATGTGCGGAGGCTTATCTGTTCTGGGAGATGTGTATAAAACTGAGGTTTTTGATCTGGCACGATATATTAATCGATCGCGGGTAATTATTCCTGAACACACCATTAGTAAACCTCCTTCTGCTGAGCTCAGGCCAGAACAAAAGGATTCCGATTCTCTTCCGGATTATGAAATACTGGATCAGATTTTGTACCAGTACATTGAGTTAAGAAAAGGGCCGGGTGAACTTATTGATCAGGGATATAATAAAGAGATAGTATCAAAAGTTCTTAAACTGGTTAATACAAATGAGCATAAACGGTATCAAATGCCTCCTGTGCTGAGAGTGTCAACCAAGGCTTTTGGAATGGGCCGACGCATGCCTATTGTAGCAAAATATTTGTCTTAAAATGCCGGTTAAGTAAATCCACCTTTAGATTGTTTCAACCGATTTTATCTCCGGGATTGCTTTCCTCATAGCTTCTTCTACGCCATTTTTTAGTGTCATCTGGCTATAAGGGCATGATCCGCATGCCCCCAGTAATTCAACATTTACAACATTTTCATCTGTAATATTGACAAATTGTATATCTCCTCCGTCAGCCTGAAGATAAGGCCTGAGCTGTTCAATAACTTTGAGGACTTTTTCCTGAAGTTCTGTTTTTTCTTCTATTGGCATAATTAATATGATTAACTTTTCATTTCCACTTTTTTCGTAGGTTCTATGGTTGCATTACGGATAGCCACTTGTTGGGCTATATTTCCGGCCATTTCTTTAAATGCCTTTCCTATCAGGGAGTTGTCGTCGAGAGCAATGGGATGGCCATTATCTCCTGATTCACAAACACTTTGCACAAGTGGAATTTCCCCTAACAAACGAACATTCATTTTTTCAGCGAGCTTTTTACCACCCTCTTTCCCAAAGATATAATATTTATTCTCAGGGAGTTCAGCAGGTGTAAAATATGACATGTTCTCAATAAAGCCAAGGACCGGAACATTAATTTTATCTTGTTGAAACATAGAAACGGCTTTACGGGCATCGGCCAATGCAACTTCCTGTGGAGTTGTTACAATAGCTACACCTGTAACCGGAACTTGTTGGACCAACGACAGATGGATATCACCTGTTCCGGGAGGCAGATCTACGATCAAATAATCCAGTTCTCCCCAGTCGGAGTCGTTGAAAAGCTGCATAAGGGCATTGGATGCCATTGGGCCTCTCCAAACCAATGCCTGTGAGTCGTCAACAAAAAACCCTATGGATAGCAGTTTGATACCATATCGTTCAATAGGAATAACTTTTGTTTTTCCATTGATCTCTTTAACATATGGTTTCTCATTAACCAATCCAAACATTAATGGGATTGAAGGGCCATAAATATCAGCATCAATTAAACCGACTTTTGCGCCTGATTTTTCTAAGGAAACTGCGAGGTTCACAGCAATAGTTGATTTTCCGACTCCACCTTTACCGGATGCAATAGCAACTATATTCTTTACGCCTGAAAGCATTTCTTCCGTTGCTTTTCTTTGGGTGGTGACCTTTGAAGTAAGTTCAACTTCAACTTCTGCATCCTTACTTACATAGGTATGAATAGCGTCAATACAATCTTTTTGCATTTTTTCTTTCAAAGGGCATGCTGGTGTGGTAAGTACCAGTTTAAAGGAAATTTTGTTACCGTCAATATTAATATCGTCGATCATGTTCAAACTAACCAGATCTTTTTTAAGGTCAGGGTCGTCAACATGTTTGAGTGCATTAATAATTTGTTCTTTTGTATAGTTCATATGAGTATATTTTTTTGGATTGCAAATGTACAATATTTTCGTTTTACAAGCTTTTTTATGTTGAATATTTAGCCTGAATATTTTAGATCCGGGATTGTGGGGGAGGGTACTGGCTTGGTTAATGGCTGTCGGCTTTCACCTTCTTTTTATATAAAAATTTTGATTCTTCGCCCTTTATCAAACGACTTATGTTTTTGCGGTGAGTATATGGAATAAAAATACCGACCATAATTGAAAGAATAATAAGAGCCGGTCTCTCCTGATGATGCAAGATTAGTATTTCAATTATTGGGAAACTGATAGATGCAATAATCGAAGCCAGTGAAACATATCCTTTTAGAAATAAGACAAGAAAGAAAACCAGGGCGGTTAATCCGGAAGCTTCAGGAAACAAGGCGATAGTTACCCCGAGTAAAGTGGCAACCCCTTTTCCTCCTTTAAACCCTGCAAAAACAGGAAGTATATTCCCTACCACAACAGCCACGCCTAAAATTATCTGAAAAAAAATG
>CBDUSM010000151.1:0-4522 GCA_965369825.1 uncultured Bacteroidales bacterium | reverse complement strand
CCTGATCTGATAGGGCTGTTTTGTATACATTGATCCTTCTTCAGATTCTCTATCTTCGAGGCTATTCCAGAATTTGTAAGCAGTTTCACTAATTGATAGCTGTTTAACTAATAAACTGTATCTAATTGAAAGCTCTTTGGTTTCGGTATTAACAAAATGTAATGGAAAGCGTGTAAGTATTGGATCGGCAAGATTTAACGTATGATATGTAAATATTTCTTCAATATTATCAGTTTTATAGCAAGTATACAGAGAATCTGAATGTGCCATAATATGAAAGGCACCATCAAAAATATATTTTATCCGGTAATTAGCATTAAACTTATACGTTCTTTCAAGTTTCCATAAGAAAAAAGTTGTATCATTTTCTGCCTGGTAGGTATCGAGGTAGAATTGGTATCCTGCCAGGTCATATACATAATTAACATCTTCCTTGTATGCTATTTCGGCATACACAGAGTCAATCCCAACAGGTTGTTGCAGCTCTTCAAATGCCGATTCATAGTTTTTTTTATCGGGTGTATGAATAGTAATTTTGTATTCCCTTCCAACCATCCCCTGGATACCTGATGGTGAGGTAGCGTATGTGCCGGGTTCATTTTCAGTAAGTGTTTCGGAGTTGCCTTGATCGTCAATTATCATAACTTCACAATTAGATAATGGCAGGTAGGCAGGCTTGTTGACCGTTGTGGATAATGAAAGGTTAATAATATATGGACCAGGCTTATTTGTGATCATCCCGTCAATTACTAACATGTTCTCATATTTCTTATCCAGTTCAGGCCAATACTCTTCCACGCATGCTGAAACCACAAATTGCAGAATTCCAAATAGTACTATGATCTTTATATGTTTTGCAAGAATCATTATCAGCTATGAGGGTTATTACTAAAAAAATTAATCTTCCCAATAATCCGGCTTTTCAATGGTTCCTCCTCTAACTCTGCAATCGACGCATGCCTGATGAGTAAGTGCCCTCACTCCCTCACTGGTTTCAGTTACGTAGAGAGGCCATGTTGTCCCGTCAGTCCAGTAAATAAAACCAAACCGTTCAATGTCAGCGTCTGTGATAACACAAATAGGATAATACATTAATACCGGAGTTTGTGGTCTGCCAACATATATCCGCTTTTCCGATACGCCGGCAACCAAAAAATAACCCAGAACAGGCTCATCCGGGTTTTCCGTGTTAAATAAATTTCCACGAATTTGATATGGCTGTTTTGTATACAATGCACCCTGCTCAGCGTTTTGTTCCTTAACACTGTTCCAAAAATTATAAGCCTTTTCGGTTATTGAAAACTGCTTGACCAGTAAACTGTAACGAATAGACAGTTCTCGCGCTTCTGTTGTGACATAATTAAGAGGGAACCTAATGATTTTTGGTTCAGAGAGATCAAGGGTGTTATAGATAAATATTTCTTGTATCTTATCTGTTTTCCAACATATTTGAAGCGAATCCGGGTTTGGAAACGGGCTCAACGTATAATGATCGAAAATAAACCTGATCAAAAAGTCAGATCGATACTTATAGGTTGCTTCCAGTTGCCATAAACAATAATTCGAATCATTTTCAGCATTGTAGGTGTCAAGATAAAACTGGTAACCTGCCAGGTCATGGTAATAATTTAGATCTTCACGATATTCTACCTCGGCATAAACAGATTCAATACCGGTTGGGATCGTTAACTCTTCAAATTCTGATTTATAGGCCCGGCCATCTGGTGCATTTATGGTAAGCTGGTACTTTTTTCCAATAACACCTTGTATCCCGGATGGAGATGTTGAGTATTCACCTGCTTTATTTTCAGTGAGTGTTTCTTCTTGCCCCGAATCATCAGTTATTTTTAATTCATATCCTGATAAAGGAATATATTTTGATAACTGGACTGTAGTTGATAAAGAAAGATTTATCGTATACGGACCTGGTTTATTTGTAATCATGCCCTCAACTACTAACAAACCTTCATATTTGTTGTCCAATTCAGGCCAGTACTTTTCCTCACATGAAACAAGAAAGATAAGCAGAAGAATATAAACAGCCCGTACATTATTAATCCGCATAATTTCCTAATTTAAAATCGTATGTAAGAGAAATAATAGGGCTGCCAAAAATTGACAACTTGTATCCATTGATCTGGCCATTTTCTGATTTAAAATATACGGAATAAGCATTATTTCTACCAGTTAAGTTGTAAACCGATAAAATCCATGACCCGTGTAAGATTTTTTTTGCTTTTAAGTTACCCTCCAGTGTAACCGATAGGTCAATTCTAAAATAATCCGGAATCCGGTATTCGTTACGCAATGAATAATGAAGTATCTTTTGCCCATTCTGGTAATAAATAGCGGTAGGGTAAGTTATTGGCCTGCCTGTTGAGTAAACCAGGTTCCCTGACAAGCTAAATCTCCTGGAAAATTTATCATTAGCTACCAGGTTAAATGCATGTGGCTTGTCGTAATTAGCTGGATAGGGGAGTCCGAAATTGTTTTTTTCGCCAGTCAGTTTATTATCAACAACAACTGTTGCATTTTAATATGTATAGTTTATCCAGCCATTTAACCTGCCCCACGGTTTTTTTAACATCAATTCAATTCCATATGAATCAAGTTTTCCCTGTAAAACATCCATTTCGGGCACTTTATTAATTATCAGATCGGCTCCGTCTTTGTACTCAACCAGATCGTCCACTTTTTTGTAATAAGTTTCAACGGATGCTTCAATTGCTTTTGCTCCAATAGTTGAATAGACTCCAACTGAAAACTGTTCGCCTGTCATGGGCTTAATATTGCAATCAACTAACTTCCATTTGTCGGTAGGCGACATGGCAATTGTATTTGAGAGCATAAAGATATACTGATGTAATCTGTTATAACTGCCTTTTACAGAAAGGTCCTGATTAATCAGGTAGGTTGCAGCGAGTCTGATATCAATCCCATCATATGTTTTTATCAAGGCATTGTTTGTGAAATGCAATGTGTCAATAATATTTTCAACAGTTTTTGGGGCGTTATTTCTATATTGATAAACTTCGTTAGGCCCTAAATATGAATAATTATTATACCTGAGCCCACCATAAAATGTTAAACGTGGAAGGACTTTCCATTCATCGGCAATATATAATCCTGTTTCAATTCCTTTTTCCTGCCCGAGGTCTGTTGGTACAATTAACGAGTAGTTATTCAGAGGTAAGTATTTTCCGTTATCAAGTAAATACAGTATTGAGTTCAATCCATAGGAAACAGTATGCTTTTCGTTTATTCTATATGTAAAATTCAAATTAAATTCACAATGTTGTAGTTGATAACTGAGGTCATACCCTGATATTTCAAGTTCTTCATTTTTTTCATTGAAGTTGTACTTACTGTAAATTAAAGCAAGGTCAAGGTCGTGGTTTTTATTAAATGTATGGTACCATGATAAAGAAGCTCCTGAATTTTGATAATTGAAGTTTGTTTTTGAAGCAAGATGAATTTCATCATAACTGTAGTAGGCAAAAAGCTTAACTTGATTATTGGGATTAATATTATAAGAAAGATTAGTCACCCCATCACCAAATTTTCCACTACTGTTCCTGATATCAGGATCCTCAACAAATTTCAAGACCCAATCAGAATATGTTGATCGGAGCCCGATTAGGAAATTAAAATTTTCCTTAATAATTGGGCCTTCAGCTAGAATCCTCGCTGTAATGGGGCTTATTCCTCCTCTGGCAGAAAATTTATGTTGGTTCCCATGTTTTACACCAATATCAAAAATGGACGATAACCTGCCACCATATTTTGCAGGTATGTTACTCTTGTATAAAGTAAACTCATTTACAACATCCGGGTTAAAAGCAGAAAAGAAACCGAATAAATGAGATGTATTGTACACCGGAACATTGCTTATATAAAACATATTTTGATCGGCAGGACTTCCTCTCACATTGAAACCACCGGTACCTTCACCAACAGTTTGAACTCCCGGGAGTAAAAGAGCAACTTTTATGATGTCTCTTTCTCCTAATACTACAGGTATTTCCTTAATATTTTTAACGTTCAGTTTTTCATAACCCATTTGAATTCCCCTGACATGATGATACTTCTCAGAGCTAATTTCTACCTCATCCAACAGCACTAATACCGGGTCGAGAGATATATCCAGGCAGCCGTCTGACAATACCTCCACTTTATACTTTGCTTCTTCGCTTCCCACACTTCTTAATACCAGGGTGTATTTACCTTTTGGTATGGTTAGGGTATAATAACCTGAATTATCAGTAGCTGTACCTGTTTCCAGCTCTTTGATAAATATGGTCCCTCCAATAATAGGTGATTCATCTTTTGTGCTTTTTACATAACCGCTTATCACTGCATTTTTTCTATGCATACCCTCTTTCTTCGTTCCCACTGTAGTTGTCTTTGAAATATATTCTTTATTGGTTTTATGAAACTGATCCTTAATCTCTTCCCTATGAGCGACTGTGTCAATTTTTTCATCCTGGATGGCAAATGCTTTAAAGAAACCTGTTGGTAATAC
>CBDUSM010000150.1:0-4522 GCA_965369825.1 uncultured Bacteroidales bacterium | reverse complement strand
ATACAATGTCTATAAAGAAAAACTAATTGAAGCGACTCGAATTGATTTAGCTGTCCTACAAAAAACTTTTTATGACTTACTCAATAACAAACCCAGCAGGGTAAAAATAATAGATAAAATAAAGTATGTACTTATTGATGAATATCAGGACACAAACTATATTCAGGAACAAATAGCATTTGAATTATCATCAAAACATAAAAACATTTGCGTGGTTGGCGATGAAGATCAGGCTTTATATCGTTTTAGAGGTGCTACAGTTCGAAATATTCTGGAATTTGAAAGCAAATTTAAAAAGTGCAAGGTTATTCCACTATTGGAGAATTACCGTTCGCATAAGAGAATTATTAATGCATATAATGACTTCGTAACACAGGTTAACTGGGAAAATCCAGATGGGGCAGCATATTTCCGCTATCCAAACAAAGAGCTTATACCTGCTGATTCAACAATTTCACCTGATTATCCAGCCATATTTTCAATCTGGGGCAATAACACATCCGATGAAGCCAACCGCTTTGCAGATATGGTTCAATATTTACTTAAAAACAAAGTAGTTAAGGACCCCAGCGATGTTGCCCTATTACTCAGAAGTGTTAGGCTGGATTATAGCGGCCCTTTCATTGAGGCATTGAATGCAAGAAACATTCGTGTTTTCTGCCCCAGGGCCCGTGCATTTTTCGAGAATGATGAAGTCTTAATAATAATTGCTTGTTATGCCCTTATCCTTGGTTTTATTGATGATGACCTTAATAATTATGAACATCATAAAATTATTGAAAACGGCTTTTCATTGATGAAATCCTATATAGGTAATTCATTAACTGACTACATCAGGCGTATGGCCGAAAAGGTGAACGAACTTGAAGAGAAGGATACACTTGATGAAAACTTAGTTGATTTAATTTATCAACTATGCGCACATAAACCATTTTCTGATTATCTGAAAGATGAAAACCGGGCACGGAACATTTCAACACTCACTGCTTTAATAAGTACATTTCAAACCTATTACCATCATGACGTAATCACTGCAAAAAGCAAGAATGCAATCAAATACCGCTTGTTCAACAGTTATTTCAGATTACTCTTTAATTCGGGACAAAATGAATTTGAAGATGACGAAAATCCCATCCCTAAAGGTTATGTCCAGATAATGACCATTCACCAGTCAAAAGGTCTTGAATTTCCTGTTGTAGCTGTTGGTTCTCTGGATAAAAATTACAGGGTAGAAAAATATGTTGACCGTGAACTTGGCGGTTTTTATCAAAGGGATGCATTTGAACCTGAAAACAGAATTACCCGTTTCGATTGGGCACGATGTTTTTATGTTGCATTTTCCCGCCCGCAAAAAATTCTTGTGCTCACAACTTCAACTGAACCAAAGGATTTTTTTTGTGGAATTTGGGAAGGGCTCGAACAGTGGCCTCATGTAAAAAAGGATACCCTGAAAGCCCAGAAATTTGAATCAAAGCCACCCTATATCCCCAAAAAATCATTTTCACTGACCTCACACATTAATGTTTATGAAACCTGTCCGCAACAGTACATGTTTTTCAAGGAATACGGCTTTACCCCGAGCCGTACCGGACAAATACTGTTCGGTACACTGGTACATGAAACAATCGAAGATATACACCGGGGTATTCTGGATAGCGAAAAAATAACCCCTAAACAAATAGAAAATGATTTTGAAAATAATTACAAAGGCCTTCTGTCCAATGGAATGCGTCCTATTGGTATAAAACAGAAGGAAAATGCACTAAGGCATGTTCTTACATACTTTAAGAATAACAAAGACTTGTTGAAGCGGGTTATTGATACAGAGGTGGATGTATCTATCGAGAAAGACACATATATCATGAACGGCAAGATTGATTTATTACTTGGTAAAGATAACAAACTTGAACTTCTCGACTTTAAATCACAGTCCAAACCACCTAAAAATGACCCTTCAATTGATAAAATACGCAAACAACTGAATTTGTATGCGTACATTCTTAAAGAACGCTACAATAAAGATCCGGAAAGGCTTTACATTTACTGGACATCGGAAGAAAGGCGAAAAGATGCTCTGGTGGAAATTGAATATAATCCTAAACTGGTTGAGGAAGCCGGAAGGTATTTTGACAGTGTGGCCAAATGCATTATGAACAGAGACTTTGCCATTAAAGAAAAACCGGATAAAACCCGGGTATGTAAAGAATGTGATTTTAGATATTATTGCAAAATGGTGAAATGAAAAAAATAAAGGTATTTATCAGCAGTGTTCAAAATGAATTTGCCGCAGAACGGCAGGTTTTGTATGATTATATGCTGAGTGACGCTTTACTGGGAAGGTTTTTCGATCCGTTTATTTTTGAGAAATTGCCGGCTGCTGATGTGCGTGCTGACAAGGCCTACCTTAGTGAAGTAAAACATAGCGATATCTATCTGGGGATTTTAGGGAAAGAATATGGCAGTGTGGATGCTGAAGGTTTTTCACCCACCAAGCGCGAATTTGATCTGGCCTGTCGCGAAAATAAAACAAGACTCATTTTTATCACTAGCCATATAAATACAGAAAGACATCCAAAAGAACTGGCATTGATAAATATTGCCGAGGGCGAAGTAATAAGGAAAAAGTTTTCATCTTCTTCCGAGTTAAAAACCGCAGTGTATGCATCTCTAATAAGGTATCTTGAAGAGAAAGATTACATTCGTACAGGACCTTTTGATGCTTCTCCAAGCTTAAATGCAACGCTGGAAGATATTGACAGCGAAAAAGTTAAGGAATTTGTGCTGCTTGCAAAATCAAAAAGAGGTTTCCCTTTGCCTGCAACTTCCGAACCTGCTAAAATTCTAACACATCTTAATTTACTGGATGACGGCAGGATTACCAATGCCGCAATCCTCCTGTTTGGAAAACAGCCGGAACGGTTTTTTATCAATGCCGAAGTGAAATGCGCTCAGTTCCATAGTACTACTATAAGTAAGCCTGTTCCTTCTTACCAGGTTTATAAAGGAGATGTGTTTCAACTGGTAAATCAGGCAGTTGATTTTGTCCTTTCACGTATCAATGTTGAGGTTGGACAGCGAAATATTGGAGTTGATGTACCTCTGGCGTATGAAATACCCCGTGCAGTTATTGCCGAGGCTATTGTGAATGCCGTTGCGCATCGTGATTATACCAGTAATGCAACCGTTCAGGTAATGCTGTTCCGCGACCGGCTTGAAATCTGGAACCCCGGCCAACTGCCCTACAATCTAACTCTTTCACAACTAAAGCAACCCCATAGCTCATTTCCGTCTAACCCGTTAATTGCCGAACCTTTGTATCTGACTGGCTACATTGAACGGCTGGGAACCGGCACACTCGATATGATCCGTTTATGCAAAGAAGCCGGACTGAATGAACCGGAATTTAAACAGGAAGATGTTTTTAAGACCATTATCTGGAGAAGCGGACAAGCTACCGGACAAGCTAGTGGGGAAGTTACCGGGGAAGCTGGTGGGGAACTTACCGGGGAAGTTGCTGAAGAGATTCGAAGAATTGTCATTGTATTGCAAGGTGAAATGAAAAGAGCTGAAATTCAGGAGGCTCTACAGTTAAGACATGATGATTATTTCAGGACAAATTATATCATCCCTGCGCTTGATTCGGATTATATAGAAATGAAGTATCCTGAAATACCCAATCATCCCAATCAAAGCTATCGTCTAACGACAAAGGGGAAAGAATTGGCACAAGAACTAAAAAATAAAGAAACCTAAAAGAATAAAATATGGCAAAAATAGAAATCAAACGAACCGAACTGGTATGGAAAGGTAAATACGATGAGGACGGAAAATTGATCCCGGTTGATCGCCCCGGTCCTTATCCTTTCCAAATTGTAGAAGTAGTGAATACGCCACGCATTGGCCACACTGATAATGCTATTCAATCCAGCCTTTTCGATATCTGGAAAGGCAACGAAGGCTCCACCTTTGAAGATGGCTGGAAAAACAAGCTAATTTGGGGTGACAACAAATTTGTAATGAGCAGCCTGCTTGAAAAATTTGCCGGAAAAATTGACCTTATTTACATTGACCCGCCTTTTGCTACCGGGGCAGATTTTACTATTGAAGTAGCTATAGGCGATAAGGGTGAAACATTACATAAAGAACATTCAATAATTGAAGAAAAAGCTTATCGAGATACCTGGGGAATGGGCATAGACTCATTTCTGCAAATGATGTATGATAGAATTATTTTAATGAAAGATCTTTTGTCGGAACAAGGATCATTCTTTATTCATATTGATTACCGAACTGTACATTATATCAAAACAATTTGCGATGAAATTTTTGGTTATGAAAACTTAAAAAATGAATTAATCTGGATATACACTCGAATGGCTTCAAAAGGACAAAGGCATTATAATAATACTCACCAGACCATATTATGGTATTGTAAAACAAACAATTATATATTTGATGTTGATTCAGTCAGGACCGAATATTCAGAGGGGTCTAAAAATAGGGCTGGATACAAAAAGAAGGG
>CBDUSM010000149.1:0-4540 GCA_965369825.1 uncultured Bacteroidales bacterium | reverse complement strand
GAGACGACCTGAGAAAGAAGCTTGAATAAATTTTTTAGAGTGGGTGTACCAATAGATTTTATTTCTCACAGATTTCACAGATTTTCACAGATAATCTAACAAACTTAATTACAGTTATCTGCCATTAATATTTATCTGTGAAATCTGTGAGAACCAAAATAAAATAATTTTTGAGACACCTCCCTGCATTTTTTTATTCGTGTATCGTAATTTCGTCAATAAGATTCTGCGCTCCTGCATATTTATCAATTACAAACAGCACATAACGGATGTCAACACTGATGGTTCGCTGTAGCTCCGGTTCAAAGGCAATATCGCCACTCATGGCTTCCCAGTTGCCATCAAAAGCAATACCAATCAGTTCTCCATCACCATTGATAACCGGACTTCCTGAATTACCCCCGGTGATATCGTTATTGGTCAAAAAACATACTATTAGCTTCCCATCTTCGCCGTATCGGCCATAATCATTGGCATTATAAAGTTCTATAAGCTTTTCAGATACAATAAACTCATCGTTGGAAGGATCTTCTTTCTCCATTACCCCCGACAAATGTGTTACATAATCATAATGGACTGCATCGGCCGGATAATAATCCAAAACCTCACCGTAGGTTAATCTCATGGTAAAATTTGCATCAGGGTAAAACACCTTATCGGGCATCATCTCCCTGAGGCCGGCAACATATAAACGTCTTGCTGTTTTCAGCTTATCCTTTGCTTCCTTTAAGCCTGCATTGCGGCCAATAAAAGCGCCATAAAATGACTGCGTGGTTTGATTAGCCAAATCTTTCTCAAATTTCTTTGCTGAGGGTTTTGCAAGAAAAGCTTCAAATTTCTCTTTAGTGGCAAAAATGGATTTTTCAAAAACATCAGCGACAAAAGCGTCAAAATCACCTTTGTATTTTTTCATGATCAGTGTTTCAAAAATATCCGGCTGCTTTTCTTTTGGAACATAATCATACAACATTTTTAATCCGGCAGCATACAGCTTTTGTTCAGTAGCAGGATTGTAATCTTTAAAATGCTGTTCAGCCTGGGCATAAAACGGTGCAAGTTGTTCTTCGGTATAATCTTTATTTTGCAAAATAGCTTCCAGCCCCTTAGCCTTGAGCGGGAAAAGCATTAATTGTGAAATAAAGAACGGGCCCTGATAATACCAGAGGGTCTGTTGCGATTTGCTTTCTGAAAGGGTTTTATATGCATCAGCGAAATCCTGCATAACCGAACCATATTTCTCTTCTCTGGCAGGATCAGCTTCCACCCATAACCTGAATTTGTCTTCAATAGCATTTTTCTTATCATACACTTTCAGTCGCTTCAAACCCCTGCTTTCTCCAATTTTATTTTTCCACAGGTTAGATATCATAAAATATTTTGCGGAATATTGAATTCTCACTATAGGGTCTGCATCCATATCCTCTTTCATTATATCCAATGCTATGTCGCCAAGGTTAATAATGGCAGGATTGGTTTCGTTCAGTGTTTGTTCAACACCGTAAGATGTTCTGTATCTATCGGTTCCTCCCGGATAGCCCCAGATCATAGCAAAATCTTCTTTATGTACTCCTTTGAGAGAGATGGGAATGTGATATCTGGCTTTTAAAGGGATGTTCTCTTCCGCATAGTCGGCAGGAGAACCGTCGGGGGCAGTATAAACCCGGAACATACTAAAATCTCCGGTATGACGTGGCCACATCCAATTATCCGTATCGCCGCCAAATTTTCCTATTGATGAAGGAGGGGCACCAACCAGACGTACATCCCTGTATGTTTCATACACAAAAAGGTAATACTCATTGCCATTGAAAAAACTCCTCACCTGTGCATCATATTTATCCTCTTCAGAAGCTTCATCTTCTATTACTCCGGATATTTCTTTAATAGCATCCTTTCGCTCCGATTCCGACATTTCATCTGTCACTTCAGCCAGTACTTTTTCTGTTATATCTTCCATTCTGATGAAAAATGTTGCTGTAAGGCCCTCATTGGATAATTCTTCTTCCCTGCTCATGGCCCAGAAACCATCTGTCAGGTAATCATGATCTATTGAGCTGTGTGTTTGTATAACATCATACCCACAATGGTGATTTGTCAGCAACAAACCATCAGGTGAAACAACCTCAGCCGTACACATATTTCCAAAATTCACAATAGCATCTTTAAGACTGGAGTTGTTAATACTGTAAATCTCCTCTGCTGTCAGATTCAGGCCCATTTCCTGCATATCGGTATAATTGAGCCTCTCAACAAAAATCGGCAGCCACATCCCCTCATCGGGTGGAGTAGTTGCATAATTATTTAAGCTTATGGAAACAACCATAAGCGCTAACAAAAATATTCTTTTCATAGTGATCGTTTTAGTTAATTATTTAAGATTCATTATCTCTTTGCCCTGGTGAAATACAATATCAACCGGTATACCCGAAGAATTAAGTAAATCAAGGTCAGCTTGCAGTTGTGGCATAATAAGGCCTTTTTCCTTAACCCATGTTTTGGCCTGATCATAATCACCATTACCCTGAACATGCAGGATATCCAGCATCAGGGCTATCATGGCATCGTGCATTTTATCAAAATCAACAGTATATGTTCCATCATCATTCCTGGTGAAGGCTTCTTTCTCTTCAAAATAATTAAACCTCATCATATTTGCCTTTCCATGGGCACTGGCAGCTCCAAAGCGGCTGGAACGGAATATCCCGGCAAAAAAGGTAACATAATTATCCATAATTTCGCCTTCGGTGATCTCACCCATTTCGAAAAGTTGTGTAACGAGGTATAACCCCATAATATCAGCCTTGCCTTCCTCAATAGCCGAATACTGCTCTTTCAGGGCTTTTCTTACGGTACCTTCTCCGTCAAGTGTATTTTTAATGCCAAGGCCATGAGCCACTTCATGGAACATAGTATTCCCAAAAAAAGCATCAAAGGTAATATGCTGACGCTGTGCCGGATCGATCAGTACTTCCGAGATCGGAACAAGAATCCTGTCAAATTTTGCTCTCATGGCATTTTTTAACTGTAATTTCCGTGATCCGGCTTTCAGTTGTACCTCTTCTTGATTGGGCAAATTGAGGGATTTAGTTTTGATGCCGGCATTACAATCGCCAGCATAATAGATTACATCATAAACATTCAAATCGGTATTGGATCCGGGAACTTCACTTTTATATTCTTCTTCAACAGGAATACCTTTCTGAAGTCCGGGTAATAATGAGGCATACTTAGTGAGCCGCGCGCTCCATTCCGGATCTTTGATGAGAATAAATGCCTCCTGTGCAGCTTTGTAACCATACAGGGCATCCTCATAATTCTCTATAGGACCGACTACAAAATCAATCTTTGATGTTTTCATCTCCAGCCAGGCAAAATCACTCGGTTGATAATCGTCTGTCAATAATGCTTCTGCACGAAGGGTTAAATATTTTTTCAACCCTTCATTTTCGGCCAGGTCAGCAGCTTTCTTTAAAAGGTCAGCAGCTTTCTTAACTTTGCTTGCATAAGCTTCATGATACCATACAGTACGCAACGAACTATCTTCATTTCTTCTTATCAACGTATACAGGTTCGTTTTGAGGGAGTCGTCAAAAGCCTCAAATTCCTCTTTTGTCATGTCGGCAGGGTAAAAATTAGCTCCTGCAGGTTTGGGGCCGATCTCGGCAATAAATGATGTATTGTTGTTCAACCTGTCCCATGGGCCGTAGTTAATATTCGAAAAATCAACGGTGGCTTCATTGTCTATACGGCTGAAATACGCCTCTTTATTACCAATGGTTTGCTGCCAATAGATAGATCCCATAATATCGGCAACATCAAAAAGAATAGGAAGGATCTGTTTTTCCTTTTCAGTAAGATGGCTGATATCAGTTATTAGCTCAAAAGGAGCATAAATAAGCACTCTCTCTTTAACAAGGTCAACAGAAACCGGATTTAATGCCTCCACCTCGGGGATTGTTCCGGAATATTGGTTTTCTTTCTGTTCTTCTGTCATTGTCGGTGAACAGGCAGCCATAATCATAATGATTAATAATGCTGAGCAAGGTAAAATAAGGTTTTTTTGCATGATGGTATGATTTTACGGTTAGTAGATTTGAGCTTACGAAAGTATATCTTTTTCCTCTCTTTTCAAAAGTTGATTCACTATCTTTGCAGCTTACATTCAGATAAATTTATGAATTCAAAACAAATTCGTGTTCGTTTTGCGCCCAGTCCAACAGGGCCACTTCATATAGGAGGTGTAAGAACGGCGTTGTATAATTATTTATTTGCCCGGAAATACGACGGAAAATTCATTCTAAGAATCGAAGATACCGACCAGTCCCGCTTTGTTCCGGAAGCAGAGAAGTACATCATGGAGTCGTTCGAGTGGTGTAATATCTCCTTTGACGAGGGGATAAGAGAAGGGGGGCCGTTTGGGCCATACCGGCAATCGGAAAGAAAAGGTATTTACCGCCAATATGCCGAGAAGCTGGTTGAGCTTGGCCATGCCTATTATGCTTTTGATACCCCCGGGGAGCTGGAAGGAATGCGAAAAAAA
>CBDUSM010000148.1:0-4550 GCA_965369825.1 uncultured Bacteroidales bacterium | reverse complement strand
ATTAAGATAAGAAGTAAAATCTTTTTCATTTTTTTATGGTGTTTAATTATTAATGATTTTAATGTTAGATGGCCTCTCTATAAAAAGGTTTAATTTGATAATGATTTCACATTTCCCTGGTAAAAGTACGAAGTTTTCTCAATGTTCAAGGATGAGATGTCATCATTAACAAATTTATTTTTTGTATTTTTACACCTCATCTTATAAAATGTCATATTTTAAAAAAAGAATCTCATGAAAAAAACAATGCTATTACTTTTATTGACAGGTTTGATGATTTCTTTTACCAATCCTGTCAATGCCCAGGGTAGGGACAAGAAAAAAAGGACTAATTTCTTTCAGGTTGGATATAATTACTCCTCTCTGATAAGCTCCGGTAACCATTTTGGGGATTCCAAAGGTTCTTTTTATATATCTTTATATAAGGAAATGAAGGTCATGCCCTTTATTCATTTAGGTTCAGGGCTGGAATATATTAAGAATGGTTCATATATTAGTAATGAAAACAAAGGGATTTATTTTGTTGACGGAGAAATTCTGCCTACAGACGATTATGTTTACCTTAATTACCTGACTATCCCATTACATCTTACTGCTAAACTTGGGCCTTTTGCCGGCTTGGTTGGTGTTAGTGGTTCTTACCGTGTTGATGCCAGATTAATAAGCGATGAGGAGAACAGGAAGCTCAATAATAAAAGTTATTTTAACCGCTTAGACGCAGGGGTTTATCTCGGTGCACGTGTAACGCTTCTCTTTGTTGGTATCGAAGCGCGGTATACCTGGGGGCTGGTGAATGTTATAGACAATTATAAAAATCAAAATCTGCAAATAGGATTGTATGTTGCCTTGTAATTTTTTGTTGATATAAATTAAAAAAACCAATTCCTTTTTCTAAAAAAAACCTGATCTTTGTGGTAGCAAAAAAACAGATCAAAACATTCATCATTTAACACTTGCTATCATGAAGAAATTATTCCTTATTACCCTTATCCTTTCCTTTTTTCAGTTTTTATTCGCAGACGGGCTCGAGACGTTTGTCAACTTTCCTGAAACAGGAAGCACATATGAAGATGGTACTTTTATTGGGCAGGACGGGTCGGTATGGAGTTATTGGCAATGCCGTGGAGACCAGATCATCACTGATGAAACGCCTTGTTTAGGGAAAAACAGAATACCTGTATCCGAAGTATCATCGGGGGTGATAGCCGATGGTATTGCCTCTTTTAACTTTGACTATATGCAGGCATTTTCAACAAATGTTGAACTGGATATTTATATCAATGATGTGTGGATGGCCACCGTCACATCCAATAATGAAGAAGGCATCGTTAAAAACTCGGGAGACATTGTTGTAAACATTCCCGGCGATTTTACCATAAAATTTATCCAGGCAAATACCTCTGCCGGCCAGGTCAGCATTGATAACATCTCCTGGCTTAGCTATGGTGGAAGTGCTGACCCTGAGCCCAGTAACTACCCCACAAACTTTTCGTCTACTACGTATGGGATTAATATCGAAATAAACTGGACAGATGCCATAGGCACTCAATTACCATTGGGATTCCTGATTACAGCAAGAGATCAGGACACTATCACACTGCCGGTTGATGGTGTTCCTGTTGCCGATGACACAAACCTGTCAGATGGCGAGGGGGCAAAAAACATTACCTATGGTATTGAAACATATACTTTTACAAATCTGAATCCGACAACAACTTATTATTTTAAAATATTTCCATACACAAATACCGGGTCGTTAATTGACTATAAAAATGATGGCACACCACCTTTTGACAGTGCCACAACATTTTCTATTATTAACACCGAAGATTTTGAAGACGGGACATTTGGGAGTTGGACCACTTACAATGTGGCAAGTGATAAAGATTGGGCTGTTGTTGATTTAGGAGGCGCCCAGAACACCACATATTTTGCACAAATGAATGGCTATAATGAGAATGAGCTTAGTAATGACTGGCTTATCTCACCTTCCCTGGATTTTAATGATTTCAGTTTGGAGATGATGGTTTTTTATACAACATGGAAATATGGAACCATTAGTGATGAACTAATGTTAAAGTATTCAACTGATTGGGTAAGTGGTGATCCAACCCTTGCCACCTGGACTGAAATCACCTTCAACAAACCAGCGGTACAAGATATATGGGAATCATCGGGTTACCTGGACCTGTCGCCTATTTCCGGATCAAATGTTCACCTTGCTTTTCAATACCTGAGCAGCGGCAACCCACGACGTTGGGGTGTTGACCAGATTGAAATAACAGGAGATGTGTCAGGGTTTATTCCTACTGACATCGTTATTACTGAAATTATGTATAACCCTCCTGAAAGTGGTACTGACTCTCTTGAATTTATTGAGATTTACAATAATGGGGCCAGTTCAGTTAATTTAGATGGGTACTATTTCTCCCAGGGTATTGAGTTTACCTTTCCGGATATTGACCTGGACCCGGGAAACTTCATAGTAGTATCAAAAGACCTGATGGCATTTTTAGGAACTTTCGGGTATCCTTCTTATGAATGGACCAGTGGTGAGCTTAACGACGATGGCGAATTAATTGAGCTTAAAGATACACTTGATTTCACTGTTGACATGGTTTATTACGACAGTGAACAACCATGGGATACACTTCCCAATGGTTATGGACCTTCACTGACGCTATGTGACCCTAACAGCAATAACTTTCTTCCTGAAAACTGGTCTGCTTCTACTGAACTTGCCGCCATAAACGGAGCCGGTGATTCGATCTGGGCTACGCCCTATGCCGGATGTGCGTCGGCCTTACCGAGATTAGTGATCACCGAAATCATGTATAACCCACCGGAGGAGGGTACTGACAGCCTTGAATTTATCGAACTTTTCAATAACGACATAGACCCAATTGATTTAACAGGGTATTATTTTTCGTCAGGCGTAACCTTCACCTTCCCTACCCTTACGTTAGCTCCCGAAGAATATGTTGTAGTTGCCTTAAAGGCTGAAGCGATGCAGCAAACATTCGGATTAGCCACACTGGAATGGACTGAGGGTGGTTTAAGCAACAGTGGAGAGTTAATTGAATTAAGAAACACAGAAGATTTGGTTATCGACTTTGTAGAATACGATGACCTTTTACCCTGGGACACGCTGGCAGATGGTTACGGACCATCACTAACCCTGTGTAATCCATTTGAGAACAATGCCTTACCTGAAAGCTGGACGGCTTCAACAGAGGTGGCAGCTATTAATAGTGCAGGTGATACTATTTTTGCCACACCTGGTGCAGGATGTGGTGAAATTGCTCCAATAGCCGACTTTATAGCAGATCATACGACTATTGAAGCGGGTCAGGGAGTTAACTTTACGGATCTTTCCACAGGTGAACCAACTACATGGCTTTGGTCATTTCCCGGAGGAACTCCTGAAACTTCCGAAGATCAACATCCGGCAGATATTATTTATGAAGAACAGGGAGTTTTTGATGTCATTCTTACAGTGAGTAATCTTTATGGGGAGGATACCGAGTTCAAAAGTGAATATATTACGGTCATTTCTTCCGGAACACCACCCGAAGCTGATTTCTCAGCATCAGCAACTACCATACTTTCCGGAACAAGCGTTGATTTCTTTGACCTTTCGACAGGTGATCCGGAACCGGATTCCTGGCAATGGTCGTTCCCCGGCGGAACGCCTGATACATCAAACGAACAAAACCCGGCAAACATTATTTATTATTCCGCCGGTGTTTATGATGTAACACTTACCGTTAGTAACGCTGTTGGTGAATCAACAATGCTCAGGGAAGGATTTATTACGGTAGCTGATACCACTTATTACAGCCTGGTCATCACTGAAATAATGTATAACCCTCCGGAATCGGGTGATGATTCACTTGAGTTCATTGAGATTTATAATAATGATGTTCAAACGGTCAACCTGAACGGGTATTATTTTTCTGAGGGGATTGATTACACGTTCCCTGATGTTGACCTGATCCCCGGAGAATATTTTGTTGTGTCGATTGACTCAATGGCCATGCTAAACACTTTTGACGTACATGCCTATCAATGGTTAGAGGGAGCCCTCAGTAACAGCGGGGAAGAGATTGAGTTGAAAGATGCTTTCGGTATTATCCAGGATTACGTGGAATATGACGACGAAGAGCCATGGCCCATTGAAGCAGATGGAATGGGGCCATCATTAACGTTGTGCAATCCTGCTGATGACAATTCGATACCTGAAAACTGGAGTGCTTCTACTGAATTTGCAGCCGTTAATGCAGCAGGAGATTCAATTTTTGCGACGCCTTTTGCAGGATGCTTCATGATACCGGAAGCTGATTTTATTGGCAGTGATACGATTATTCTGGTGGGGGGCAGTATCGACTTTTTCGACATTTCATTGGGCCAGCCAACCTCCTGGTTCTGGGCTTTTGAAGAGGGCATACCTGATGTTTCCAACGAACGGCATCCTGCCAATATATTCTATAATGAGCCCGGGCAGTTCTCTGTTTCATTATCAGTTGCAAATGAGTTTGGCAGCGATACCA
>CBDUSM010000147.1:0-4574 GCA_965369825.1 uncultured Bacteroidales bacterium | reverse complement strand
AAGTGATTATACAAATACGATTGAGCCTTGGTTTTTAGGTCTTTGGATACTGCAAAATTATATCATTTTTAAACATAAATCAAGTCTTTTGAATTATAATACAGTTTTTTGCTATCTATTGACAGGGTGAAATACTGTAACCCTTCGGTGTAGTACCTCTTGCCAGATTATTGAAATCCTCCTACCTTTGCTGGTGTTATGCTCTGTAACCCTTTATCCATTTACACCTTGGCAGGATACAAGATGAAGTGTAGTCTGAGTCAAATTTCGCTTCACTCATTTTCATCAAGTGTCACTGATTAATAATCATGGCAATATAGATAAAGACGATTAATTCTCCAAAATATTTCACAGAAAAAAATTTCATTTATATTTTCCTCCTATATATAAAAATCCCACTCACTCTTACTGTTTTTTTGTTCGGGTATTGAAATCCGGTAGATGATTTAGTGATTTTCTTCAGAAATGGTAGAATGTTCAAATAATCTTATTATATTTAACAAAAATTTATCTGGATAGTTTGTTTTGTTATTTGGGTGCTGACTTCCGAAAAAAACCCCAGCAAAATAAGGATTGAAAGTTGGATATATGCACAAAATGCCCAACATAATTAAAACTAAAAATGAGACAACATAAAATCCCAACGAGCTATTAATATGTTTGCAAACATATTAATAACCAGATATTATGAAAACAAAAATCTTTCTTACAGTTACAGTGCTATTTTTAATAATAAGCGCTATAGGCCAAAATCCTACGATTGAATTGACCTTCACCGCCATTGACAGTGCAGCTTATGTCCAATTGGACAGTATCAAAGTAATGAACTGCACCCAGGGGGGCGATACAACACTGTGTTGGCCAGATACAGTGCTGGTGCTGGATTACCAAGTGGGAATACACGAAATCAGCGACGATATTGGAAACCTTCAGGTATTCCAGAACTATCCCAACCCGGTTGTAAACCACACCACTATATCCTTGTATGTTCCTGATAAGGATGAAGTGGGTATCATCATCACGGATATGTTAGGACGGATGATACTCAAATCTGACAGGGTGTTGGATAAAGGGATTCATTCCTTCAGGTTTGCACCAGGTAGTGGCAGCCTGTTTTTCTTCACAGCAAATTGGAGGGGAAAAAGCAGTAGTATTAAAATTCTTCAAGCTACCTCTAAATCTTACAGGGTAAGTTCACTTGAATACTTGGGCAGTGAGGCTTCATCTCCACAGCTTAAGGCTACGGAAGATATTCAAAGTTTCTCCTTCAGCTTAGGTGATGAGCTGCTTTACATTGGTTACGCAAATACACTCCAATCCGGGATGCTGGATGCTCCTGAAGCCAGCCAAGATTACATCTTCCAGTTCGCCACAAACATCCCCTGCCCGGGAACGCCCACGGTGGAATACGAGGGACTGGTCTATAACACCATACAGATTTTCAGCCTGTGCTGGCTGAAGGAGAACCTGAACGTAGGAACGATGATCCCGGGAACCCAGGAAATGACCGATGACGGCATCATGGAAAAATACTGCTACAACAACGAAGAAGACAACTGTGATATCTATGGTGGCTTATACCAATGGGACGAAATGATGCAATACACAACAACACAGGGGGTACAGGGAATATGCCCACCGGGCTGGCATATACCCACGGATGAAGAATGGAAAGTGCTGGAAGGTTGCGTTGACAGCCAATACGGAGTAGGTGACCCGGGATGGGATTATACGGTATGGAGAGGATATGATGCTGGTTTAAACATGAAATCAACTATTGGATGGTATGGTGGAGGTAACGGTACCGATCTTTTTGGTTTTTCGGGCCTTCCGGGCGGTCACCGTTACAACGATGGTGGCTTCAACTACGTTGGCAACCACGGAGGCTGGTGGTCGGCTACGGAGGGCAATGACGGCTGCGCGTGGGGTCGAGGTCTGGATTCCTACGGTCAGGGAGCTAATGCAGTAGGTCGCTACTGCTACTATCAGTGGCTCGGTTTAAGTGTTCGTTGCTTAAGGGATTATTAGCCCTGTGAAATAATTTTAAATTTTAGGACATGAAGTTTTATTATGTTTATATTCTCTAAAGTAAAAGACGAAAAGAATTATTCAGGATATACCCAAAATTAAAAATTAAGATTTGTACAGCACCAAAAAACGGGCAAGGCAATCAACCGCGACCGTTGTGTGCTATCGGCTAAGCTTCCGAAAAGAATTCCAGAAAATTGTGATATTATACATGATGTAATTGGATGTTACATCTTGCGGCTTTAAGGTTCGTATTCATTAACTAATCCCCAACCTGCTGGCTCTTTTACTTAAAAGTCCCAAATAAGCTTCTTTTAAATCATCCGAGAGAAAGCTTTTCTCAAGCAGACTTATCCATTCTTTGTATGCATTCCCGAGATCACTCAATATATTATTTATTATTCTCGAATTTAATGATAGTCTTTCTTTGCCTAAATATTCGATTAATATATTTTTCGTCAGATTTCTGTTTTTTCCTTTTATCTTGAGGGCTGTTTCTTCAATATCTCCCTTTAGGACAATAGAAGTATTTAAAAAGTCATAAGCAGGTGATAATTCTATTTTGCCATCACGCCTGAGCAGTGAATAATTTTTAAGATGCATATCTTCATTGCCAGCCAGATAATTAAACAGGAACCTTTTGAAGAATTTTACCTTTTCAACCATTGGGAATGTACAAAATTTATCAATAATGCCGATCAATTTTTCAACGGTATAATTGTATTTAGTATCCCTGGTAAAACCAGCCAGTTGAGCAAAATCTTCGATTGCCAGCTTACTGTATCTGCCGGTTCTGTCAAACCGTTTTATAAAATAGGTCAGTGAACCATCCTTTGAGTAAATCATGCCATGTAAAGGCACCTCAATGCCCGATACTTTTGCCATCTTCATGGTTAAGTCTTCGTTTTCCGGTAATTCCGGGAAGATGTGATGCTGGGGTTTTAGAATAAACTTTCCATTAATATCAACAAGATTAAATGTGCCTTTTTTTATGTTCAATATAGCACTCAATTTAGGTTGCACTCCCTGAATAGACATTTTAGTGGCGCGTAGTGCGGCTTCATGCCTCTGTTCTTCAGCAGAAAATCCCAGGTCATTCAATCTTGTGAGCTGTGAAGATATTTGTTTAATACCCAAAGATGAATACTTTCCATCACACAGTTCATATGTTATCGGGCACCTGTTCATTTTATCTCCTTAACTGTGACGGCACCAACCAGATCGCCGCCAGTTGCAATTAACTGGCTGAATAAATCATTCCTGTCAATTTTCTTTAGTTTTAATAATGCCTCCAGTTGAAATCCCTCAGGAAGCAAACCCTCAAAAAACGGGGGGAATTGATCGAAAAAATAGGGTTCTTCCCTTAATGGAAGCGTCAATGAGACCGGATTTCCACTATAGTTGTTATGGTAAGTAAAATTGTAGCTTTTTAATGGCTCTATTTCAGAAAAAACCCCGGCTTCAATATTATTTACATATATCTTAGCTTTTCTCATTACCTTTTGTCATTAAATTGATCCATTAGAGGACTATCAAAATTGATTTTTATATTTAAGACTTCCAGCACTTTAAGCAGTGTATTCAATTTTACGGTTTCTTTACCCTTTTCAATGTCAAATACCACGGTTTTTCCTAAACCTGCCAGATCTGCCAGTTCTTTCTGGTTCAATCCTGCTTTTTTGCGGTGAAACTTCACCATTTCTCCAATATTGTCTGTTAACTTCATATAATTTTACTGCTATAACGGCAAATATACGAAAAAGTTCCATGATCAGGTAAAAAAATGGACGAGAGTGTTATTATTACTGCTAAGATGGTAAAAATATTCTCTCTAACCATATCTGCAAATTAAAATCAAATCAATACATGCTTCTTTACTGCTACAACAGTAAATAGCCGTTGATTTATTTATCTTTTCAAAATATACCTAAATGATTTATTTATAAAGCAAAAAAACCGTTGGCCGTTTGTGAATATCCGGCAGGCTATTTTTCCATGCTGCCATTTTTTTCGTTCTAATAAATTCGGTTTCTTTTGTCAAATCTGACGCTATGCAAAGTCTGGTATCCTGATGGCAGGCTTTGATCAAAGCTTCAATAAGCTGCCTGTTCCGGTAAGGGGCTTCAATAAATAGTTGCGTTTGATCTTCTTTATAGATTTTTGTTTGCAGTTGTTTGATTTTTCTTATTCGTTCATTTCTTCCTATAGGTAAGTATCCGTTAAAGGCAAAATTTTGTCCATTGAATCCTGAAGCCATCAGGGCAAGGAAAATAGAGGATGGACCGGTTAGTGGGGTAATTTTGATATTTTTTTGATGAGCCTCTCTAACTATTTCAGCTCCCGGATCGGCCACACAAGGCAATCCGGCATCAGAAAGCAGGCCGGCGTCTTTTTCAGACGATAATGTGTTCATTATTATCGCCAGATCAGTCACCTGGGAATGTTCGTTATAAACATGGAATGTAATATCTTCGAAGTCCCCTTTATATCCTGCTTTTCGGAGAAATCTTCTGGCCGATTTAATATCTTCAACAATAAAAGTTTTG
>CBDUSM010000146.1:0-4582 GCA_965369825.1 uncultured Bacteroidales bacterium | reverse complement strand
TAGCGGATTATACCCGAGGAATTCAATAAAATCTTCCCCTAGCTCACGTGATAAATCTTCAGCTGCCTGTTCTTTTGTAATATATTCGGTAGATTTTACATAATCAGTGATATCAAGCTTTTTTTGAAATTCAATGATCTTGGCTTCTTTAACATCCTCGCTAAGGATAACAGATAAGCTGATATTCTCTTTAACATAATTTGAGAGTTTTTTGGCATGAAGGAGGATCATTCCCAATAAACCCAACATAAATAAAACCAACGAGATACTTACTACTGTTGTTACGAAAGAAGATTTCAGCCTTCTATTGCTATATTTGTTTTCTTGTTGCAGCATATAAAATTTATTGCAGGCAGCTAAATTATAAAAATTTCAAATAGCATCAGGGCATTCTTTACATGTTTTTGCTATATTCGCAAGCTGAAAATTTCGGGTGTTATTAATTAGCTAATGCCTAATAATTAATTGTTTATGGGGTATAATTTTGTTGAGACAGAGAATAAGTGGCAGGAATTCTGGGCTAAGAACAAAACTTTCAAAGCTGCTATTGATCATAGTAAGCCTAAATATTATGTGTTGGACATGTTTCCGTATCCCTCCGGATCGGGGTTGCATGTAGGACATCCGCTGGGATATATCGCCTCGGATATTTATGCAAGGTATAAACGTCTAAAGGGTTTTAATGTGTTGCATCCAATGGGCTTTGATGCATATGGATTACCTGCTGAACAATACGCTATTCAAACGGGTACGCACCCTTCGGCCACCACTCAAAAAAACATTGCCCGGTACAGGGAACAGCTTGATAAGATAGGCTTCTCATTTGATTGGGATAGAGAAGTAAATACCAGCGATCCTTTTTATTATAAATGGACCCAATGGACATTCTTGCAGTTATTCCAGTCATGGTATAATAGCAAAACCAATAAAGCGGAGCCTATAACAGGTTTGATAAATGAATTTGAAAAAAATGGCAATCAAAATATTGATGCGTTTTGTTCTTTTGGAGATGAAATTTTCACAGCCAGCGATTGGATCACTATGCCGGAGAAACAACAACAGGAGGTATTGATCAATTACCGGATGGCGTACCTTTCGGAAACAATGGTAAACTGGTGCTCTGCCCTGGGAACCGTGCTGGCAAATGATGAAGTGAAGGATGGCTACTCTGAGCGTGGCGGACATCCTGTTGAAAAGAAAATGATGAAACAGTGGTTTCTCCGGATCACAGCTTATTCTCGACGCTTGCTTGATGGACTGGAAAAACTTGACTGGCCTGAATCACTCAAAGAAATGCAACGCAATTGGATCGGTCGCTCAGAAGGAGCTTCTGTATATTTTAAAACAGATTTAACAGACGACATACTGGAGGTTTTTACCACCAGGCCTGATACATTGTTTGGCGCTACCTTTATGGTTTTGGCCCCTGAGCATGAACTGCTTAAAAAGATCACGACACCTGAGCATCAGAAAGAGGTATCGGATTATGTTTCATGGGCTAAAAACCGAAGCGAACGTGATCGTGTTGCTGACGTGAAAAAGATCACCGGTGTTTTTACAGGGGCCTATAGTATTAATCCGGTTAATGATCAACGATTACCTATCTGGGTTGCTGATTATGTACTTGCCGGGTATGGAACCGGTGCAATCATGGCTGTTCCGGGACATGATAGCAGAGATTTTGCCTTTGCCAGGCATTTTAATCTTCCTATCCTGCAAGTTGTTACACGTGACGATAAGGTTCCTGAAGACCCTGAACAATGGGATGATTCATTTGATGCCAAAGATGGAAAAATGATCAATTCAGGATTTATAAATGGCCTGGAGGTTAAGGAGGCGATCAAGGCTACTACAAAAAAGCTTGAAACAGAAGGGAAGGGCTTTGGCGGCATAAATTATCGCTTACGGGACGCTATCTTTAGCCGTCAGCGGTACTGGGGCGAACCATTCCCGATCTATTATAAAGATGGGATGCCATACCCTATGAGTGAAAGTGACCTGCCACTGGAACTTCCGGAAGTTGATAAGTATTTGCCCACAGAATCAGGCGAACCACCCCTTGCACGGGCAAAAAACTGGAAAACGAAAGATGGATATCCAATCGAAACAAATACAATGCCCGGATTTGCCGGATCGAGTGGTTATTACCTGCGATATATGGATCCAACCAATGATAAGGCTTATTTCTCGAAAGAGGCCAATGAATACTGGCGAAACGTTGATCTGTATATTGGGGGTGACGAACACAGCGTCGGGCATCTGATCTATTCACGTTTCTGGAATAAATTTCTTTACGATATAGAACTGGCATGTGAAGATGAACCTTTCAGGAAGCTAATCAATCAAGGTAAAATTCAAGGCCGGTCGAGTTTTGTGTACAGAATAAAGGGGACAAATAAGTTTGTCTCTTTTAACCTGAGAAATAATTATGAAACCGCTCGTCAGCATGTTGATATTAATCTGGTCGACAATGATGTGTTGGATATACAAGCTTTCCGTAATTGGCAGCCCGACCTTGCTGATGCTGAATTTATTTTAGAAGAGGGAAAGTATGTCTGTGGATGGGAAATAGAAAAAATGTCAAAATCCAAACACAATGTTCAAAATCCCGACGAGCTGATTAAACAGTACGGTGCTGATACGCTCCGCCTGTACGAAATGTTCCTTGGACCACTGGAATACCATAAACCATGGAACACTAATGGGATTGAGGGAGTATTTCGTTTCATGAAAAAGCTGTGGAAACTTTACCATGATGACCAAGACAGATTTTATGTGTCTGATGATGACCCTGATGAAAAGGAACGAAAGGTGATTCATCGTACCATTAAAAGAGTGGAGGAGGACATAAATCGTTTCTCTTTTAATACTGTTGTCAGTACATTAATGATTTGTGTTAACGAACTCACCGAGCTGAGATGCCATAAGCGTTCTGTGCTTGAAATGTTGGCTGTTCTTGTTTCTTCTTATGCCCCTCATATTGCCGAGGAGTTATGGCAATTACTTGGTCACGATGAAAGCATAACGTATGCCACATTTCCGGTTTATAACGAACAGTACTTGAAAGAAGATTCTATAACGTATCCTGTTTCTTTTAATGGGAAAGTTCGTTTTACACTTGAACTACCGGCGGATATGACAACCGGGGATATCGAAAAAATCGTACTTGCAGATGAACAGACTCAAAAACGGTTACAAGGTAAAGACCCCAGAAAGGTGATCATTGTCTCTAAAAGAATTATTAATATTGTGGTTTGATCCGTTTGAACTTTAATGTGGGCGTAAATGGGCTACAATTTTTCTATATCTTAAATATTTTCCTTCTATAGGTCAGTGTATGTCCTGTTTTATTAATTCCTGTGACTTTATAAAAGAGTGGCCCGCTTTGAATATTCTCCGGGCACCATATTATTTCATGTTCTCCGATTGAAATAGGGCAGTTTTCTATCGTTTCAATAACCACACCATCGAGCCTGTAAAATGAAATTGTTAAACTTGAGATTTCATCTCTTGGAATAACATATGTAATTCGTATGTCCTGAACAAAAGGATTAGGATAATGTGAATTTAGATGTAACCATGAGATGCCTGCCAGTTCAACAGTTCCTGTAAAGGTATTATTGTGCTCACAAAATTCATCAAATGAATCAGTATCATCAATATTGCCATAAAATGTAATAATCTCTCCGTAAAGACCTTCCGGAATGATAAATTCAAAAATAATTTCCCTGGTTTCAAGTACTTCGAGTTTTTCAATCAATTCTTCATAAACCAGTAATGTTTGATTATCTCCAATGGCAAATGCTCTAAACCACACATTATCAGCCGGAAGACTTCCATTTTTAATGCTGGCAATAAGGGTTATCTCTGAGCCCGGGATAACAAGCTCTTTGTTTATATCTATATTAAACAGGTTGAAATCGTATGATGGATACGACAAAAATGTTGAGTCTGCATATTTAAAAATTGTTGGATAATTTATGCCTTTATAAGTAATATTTATCTGGTTAAGAAGATTGAAAACATCAAATGTCGACTCACATGTTCCCTCTTTTACTTTTAAGTGAATATCCAGTAGTTTTGTTTCTCCGGGAAGGATCATACCCAGGTGGGATTGAATAAAAGTTGAATTAATAATGTTACAAAAATCCGGTAAGCTATCTTCAACCGGATAAAAATGTTTTCCCAGAAAAATATCAAGAATTAAGTTGTCTGCAATATCATTTCCTGAATTAGCTACCTCAATTTGCGTTAGGATATCATAATCATCATCACCATTAATGATTATAGGCTCATCAGGGTTAACAGGATTGCCATTTATCCGGGTTATTTTTCTGTTTACCCTGATTTGAGGCCCGATGGTATTCACAATTATCTCTTCCTCTTTAAGGGTATCAAAGGTTTCCCTATATGAATAACAAAGCTTTTCGTCTATTGTTATGTTGTACTCATTTCCGGCGAAATAATTATATACTTCCCCCTGTTCAAGGATATTAAATTTTGGGACAATGGTGGTAGGAAAATCAGAAAATTCTGAAAGATTTATAACTTCAACACCAGTTGAGTCATTATAGATCGTTGG
>CBDUSM010000145.1:0-4592 GCA_965369825.1 uncultured Bacteroidales bacterium | reverse complement strand
ATTGATAATTGCATCTTCCATATTTTCAAATCTATTTAGTTTTTATTGTGTATCCTGTCTTCTCGTTTTTCTCTTTTCGTTTCTCCCTTTACATCCATGTCGCCCCAAAAGGGGCTTTTGTCATTCTAATCGATGCCTTTGCTACCGACATCTGACTCCTACGGAGTCAAAAAAACATTCCATAAATCAAACATCCTCTGTTCATCATTCATTTCGCATATCGTTATTTGTTTTTCGGAAATCGTATATCATCTTTTCGTTTTTCGCTCCCCGGGTTGAAACCCGGGGCTATTCATCCTCATAAGCCCTCAACACCTTGGAAACAAGCTTATGCCTGATGATATCCCGGTGATCCAGCATTACAAAATCAACTCCTTTCACCTTTTGCAGGATTTTCATGGCATGTACCAACCCTGACTCCTGATTTTTAGGTAAGTCGATTTGTGTAATATCGCCGGTAACAATAAATTTCGCGGATTTTCCCATTCTGGTTAAAAACATTTTAAGCTGGCCTTTGGTAGTATTCTGGGCCTCATCCAAAATGGCAAAAACATTTTCCAGTGTTCGTCCTCTCATAAATGCCAGAGGGGCAATTTCAATGGTCCCGTCTTCAATAAAAGTAAGCAGTTTTTGAGGAGGGAGCATATCCCGTAAAGCATCATACAATGGTTGGAGATAAGGATCAAGTTTATCTTTAAGATCACCTGGTAAAAAACCAAGGCTCTCACCTGCCTCAACAGCTGGTCGTGCAAGGATGATCCGCTTCACTTCTTTGTTTTTTAAGGCCCTGACTGCAAGAGCAACTGCCGTATAAGTTTTCCCTGTTCCTGCCGGTCCTATGGAAAAGACCAGGTCGTTTTTTTCGATACCTTCAACCATTTTATGTTGATTCACAGTACGTGCTCTTATTAGCATTCCATGCCGGCCGTGCACTAAAACGCCATTGGATGGCTGATTATTAAAAGAATCGTTATAATCTTCTGATTGAAGTATATGTTGAATATCATTTTCAAGTAATTTACCAAAGGTTTCATAATGCATCAGTATGAGGGAGAACTTCTTGTCAAAAGACTTAATCTCATTTTCTTCCCCCATCACTTTTATTAACTGCCCCCTAACCACAAACTTTAGTTTTGGGAACATCGACCTTATGATGTTTATATTGCGATCGTTTACACCATAAATGTCAACAGGATTATAAGCTTCAATGTTGAATGTTTGTTCAGTCATAAAATAAATATTTAATAAACTTTTGTTGCTAATAAATCAAAATTACGAAAAAATCCTAAAAGTATTGCTTTAATGTGTAATTTTGAAGGCTACAAAAATAGTGGAAATTTAGTTCGCTAAAAAACAAGTTTATTTCTTTAGGTATAACTTCATGCCAATCATCACTCTAATTAGCGACTGGGGGTACAAGGACCCTTACCTCGCCAGTGTTAAAGGTACCATCCTAAAGCAGCTTCCTGAAGCTGTAATTGTTGATATATCTCATGATATTCCTCCTTTTGATCTTAACCAGGCATCATTTATATTAAAAAACAGTTACAAGGCTTTTCCTCCAAAAACCATTCATATCATTGCCATCAACTCCGAAGCCTCCATTGAAACACCTCATACTGTTGTTGAATACGATGAACATTTTTTCATTGGGGCCGATAATGGAATTTTCCCTCTTGTTATGGATGGAGAACCCACAAAAATTGTTGAACTGGAAATTTTTCAGGACACTGATTATTTCACTTTCTCATCCAGGGACGTTTTTGTTAAAGCTGCCGTTCACATTGCTAACACAGGTAAACCGGAAGACCTGGGAACTATCAAAACCAAGCTTAATGAGCGAATTTCGTTTAAACCTGTTGTTGAGGAAAACATTATTCGGGGAAAAGTAATTTACATCGATTCTTTTGAAAATCTTATAACCAACATCACCGAAAAGCAATTTACTGAAATACGTAACGGGAAAAAGTTTGAAATTACTTTTCGGACACCGGGTTATGTTATCGATACCATTTGTGACTCTTATAGTGATGTTCCTGCTGGTGAAATGCTTGCTATTTTTGGGTCAACAGGTTTTCTTGAAATTGCAATGAACAAAGGGAATGCCAGCAGCCTGCTAGGAATGGATCTGGATGAAATAGTTAGAGTTGAATTCAAGTAACAGTTGGAAAAATTATTATGTGGGCCTTGCTAAAAAAAGAAATTAATGGTTTTCTAAATTCATTGATCGGGTATTTAGTAATCATGGTCTTCCTGGTGATCAATGGATTATTCCTCTGGGTCCTTCCAGTATCCTTTAACATTCCTGATTATGGGTATGCCAGCCTGGAAGGACTATTTATTAGTGCCCCTTTTGTTTTTCTTTTCCTTATTCCGGCTATTACCATGCGGTTTTTTGCCGAAGAGAGGAAAACCGGCACAATCGAGCTTCTGTTAACCAAGCCACTTACCGACATGCAAATCATTATGGCTAAATATCTTGCAGCTTTGTTACTGGTTCTCTTTTCCTTACTCCCCACACTTATTTATTTTTTCTCAGTATATAGCCTTGGTTTACCTCCCGGAAATATTGATATCGGAGGAACCTGGGGGTCCTATATTGGCCTGCTTTTCCTGGGAGCTGCTTTTGTGGCTATCGGGCTTTTCGCATCATCACTCACTGATAATCAGATTATTGCATTTATTGTCGGAGTGTTCATCAGCGGATTTGTCTATGTCGGTTTCGACCTTTTTTACTCTTTTGACCTTTTAGGACATGTTGATCTTTTCGTTAAGTCGTTAGGAATAAATGCACATTACACATCAATGAGCCGTGGTGTTATCGACACCCGTGATGTCATATACTTTTTAAGCGTAATCGCCATCTTTATTTTATTGACTAAAATCAGCCTGGAAAGCAGAAAATGGGAAAGGAAGAGATGACAGATAAACGCAAGAGCATAAAGAGGACAAACCTGATTCAGCTGGGGCTGAGCCTGCTTATCATTGTGCTGTTGAATATTATTGGTTCTTACCTTTTTACTCGATTCGACCTTACCTCTGAAAAAAGATACTCGCTTTCAAATGCAACCAAAAATTTGCTAAAAGAGGTTGACGACATCATGTACTTTAAAATCTACCTTGAGGGGGAATTTCCGGCAGGTTTTAAAAGATTGAGCAAGGAAACTAAGGAAATGCTGGATGAGTTCAGGGCGTACAACAATAAAATCCAATATGACTTCATCAATCCATCCAAGGCAGGAACGGCCGGAGAAATTAATAAATTTTACGAGGAATTAGTACGCAAAGGACTGAATCCCACTGATCTTCAGGTAAAAACATATGATGGCACATCGCAAAAAATTATTTTTCCGGGTGCGTTGGTTACTTACAGGTCGCGGGAGTTACCGCTTCATCTGTTGCAAAGCCGGATTGGCATGCAGCCTGAGGCAATCCTCAACAATTCTATTCAGGCGCTCGAATATAACATTTCAAGTGTAATTAAAAAACTAATTGTAGGGAACAAACCTAAAATAGCATTTATTGAAGGGCATGGCGAATTGGAAGAGATCTATGTACACGATATTACCAACACACTTAGCGAATATTATCTTACCGAACGGGTGATGATTGATGGCAGGGTCTCCAGCCTGACCCACCGTGATACCACCCCTGATGGAAAAATGATAGCCCAAAACAGATACGAGGCCATCATCATTGCACAGCCTGATTCAACATTTAGTGAAATAGATAAGTTTGTTATTGATCAGTTTATTATGCGTGGTGGGAAAGTGTTATGGCTGATCGATCCGGTGTATGCAACCATGGACAGCCTGGAGCTTTCAAGCCAGACACTTGGCCTGGCCAGGGACCTTAATCTTGATGATATGCTTTTTAAATATGGAGTCCGGTTGAACCCTAACCTTCTTCTCGATTTGAATGCCCTTCCAATCAGAATCGTCACAGGCAGCATTGACAACCAGCCGCAAATTAATTTTTTACCCTGGTTTTATTTCCCGGTCATATTACCTACCTCAACCCACCCTGTCGTAAATAATCTCAATGCAATTACCACTTCATTTATCAGTAGTATCGATACCATTGGTAATCCTGAAATCAGAAAAACCATACTCCTAACAACTTCACCGTACTCAAGAGCAATTAAAACACCGGTTTTAATCGACTTGAAAATATTAGAAGAAGATCCGGATGAGCGACTTTACCAAATGGCAAATATTCCGGTTGCCGTACTCTTAGAAGGCCACTTTAAGTCTCTGTTCGAAAACCGTATTGCACCTGAAATAAAAGGTGACCGCTTAATCGATTTCAAAAAAGTAAGCTTATTAAATAAAATGATAGTTATTGCCGATGGAGATATCATTCGCAATCAGCTACATGTGACCCAAGGGTATCCGCTTCCTCTTGGATTTGATCAATATACAAGGCAAAGCTTTGGGAACAGCGACCTTATTCTTAATGCCATGAATTACCTTTGTGATGATTCAGGATTAATTATTTCCCGATCGAAGGAAGTAAAACTCAGGCTGCTTGATAAAACCAGGCTAAAGAATCATAAACTCTCATGGCAATTATTAAACACCCTACTTCCTGTG
>CBDUSM010000144.1:0-4601 GCA_965369825.1 uncultured Bacteroidales bacterium | reverse complement strand
GAATAAAAAGAAAATAATTGCAAATCCTATGGCAATAACTGAGATAACATAGAATACAAGAAAAATATTTTTTCTATGACCATAAAATAGGTCGTAGGAAGTGCTGCCTGAGCCGGAACGGGAAAGTGTACTTACCATGATTGGAATACCTTATTCTTTCACAAAGATAATTATTTATATGTATTTAATCAGAGGTTTCCAATTTCTCCTTTTCCTCCGGCTGGCGAAGAGGACTGGAGTGAGGTAAAATAATTATTAATATTATGTTTGTTTTTTGGTTTTTTTTACTATATTTGTGGTATTCTAAAAAAACCCATTCAGATTGAAAATGATATAGCATAAAACTATAATTATGAGAACTTTAATCATTTGGTTTTCTCTTACATTCTTTTTTTTAATCCATTTTACAGCACTTTCTCAAACAATTTCAGGAACAATTTCTGACAAAAATAATTCAACCATTCCCGGCGTCTCTATCTATGTTGAAGGAACCACTATCGGGACTACCAGCGACATTGATGGTTATTATTCTCTAATAGTTATATCCGGAGATGTTATTGGGGATTCGTTAACAATTGTTTACTCTTTTGTTGGATTTAAACCTCAACATAAACGAATAGCAAATAACCCTGCAGCAAACTATTCATTTGATATCACACTGCGTGAAGAGATTGAGATGCTTGAAGAGTTTGTAGTTGTAGGATACGGCGTTCAAAAGAAAAGTGATGTTACCGGAGCTATTTCTTCTATCAAAATGAATGAGATAAATAACCTGCCGGTTACCCGGATAGATCAGGCTTTGCAGGGAAAAGCTGCAGGAGTGCAGGTCTCCCAAACCTCAGGAGCACCGGGTGCGGGTATCAAGGTAAGGATCAGGGGTATCGGAACGATCAATAATAATGATCCGCTTTATATTGTCGATGGTATTCCTACAAAAGATATTGCTGGCATCCTTAATCCCGAAGATATTGAATCGATAACTGTCCTCAAAGATGCTGCTTCTGCGGCTATTTATGGGGCAAGAGCAGGGAATGGTGTTATAATCATAAAAACGAAAAAAGGTAAGCAAGGAAAAACTTCACTTAGTTATAATTTTTATAGCGGCTTCCAAACACATGGGGCCCTAACACCCATGACCAACACCAATGAATACCTGGAGATTTTTAATGAAGCTGCTGCTGCCGATGGTAGAGATCCTATCCCTGATGAAATTGTACCGCAATTATCTGATACTGATTGGATGAAGGAAATATTCCAAACAGCCATCATGCAAAGTCATCAACTATCGCTCAGTGGGGGAGATGATAAAACAACCTATCTTATTAGTGGCGGATATCAACAACAGGATGGAATAATACATAATTCATCTTACGATCGTGTTAATCTCAGAACGAGCATAACTACTTACCTTACTGATTGGCTTAACCTGGGGGTTAATGTAACATCTTCCTGGTCGAGCCGGGATATTATAGGTGCATCGGGCGATGGCTATGGCGGTAACGGAGGTAGTGTTGTCAGGTATGCATTCTTCCGTACTCCTCCTGTTCCGGTCTATGAGCCTAACGGCGAATTCTCCGATCTTCCTCAGTTTGATGGCTATTCAAGGGCTCAGTTAAATACTTGGTTTGGCGATGGTTATAATCCGGTGGGGCTGGCAAAGAAATATGATTGGTCGGATAAAAATTTTAGAACATTCGGAAACCTGTTTGCAGATGTCCGACTGATGGAAGGGTTGAACTTCAGAACAGATTTCGGAATTGACCTTTCTACCGGCACCGAGAAAAGATTTAATGAGAACTGGGGTACTGATGGAAGGATTAATAGTCTCAATTCGATGTATGTGGCTACAGACCTCGACTTTACATATACTTGGACCAATACCTTGAATTATAAGAAAACCTTTAATGAGAAGCATATTACATCCTTCCTGTTAGGAACAGAAGTTATTAAAAATAGTTACCATGCGCATATTGGTAATGACCGCGATTTTCCTGATCAATCACCCAACTACCGATATCTTGGTAATGGATTAGCATTAAATAAAAGCGTTAGTGAGGTTGAAGATGGTTGGGCACTGCTTTCACTCTTTTCAAGGGTGAATTATAACTATAATAATCGCTTCCTGGTTGAAGCTGTGATACGGACTGACGGCTCATCGCGTTTTGCTCCTGGTAAGCGTTGGGGAGCCTTTTATTCCGGGTCAATAGGATGGAACATGCATCATGAGAAATTCCTGAAAGATGTTAGCTGGCTGTCGCAAATGAAACTGAGGGCCAGTATTGGACAGACCGGTAACCAGGAGATCCCTCTCTTCAACTATTTGTCTATCATTGAAGATGAGTATAATTATCCAATAGGTGGTGTTATGAATATCGGTTATGCAGTAGCCTCATTTGGTGATGAAAATACTACATGGGAAACTACCACAACTTATGATCTTGGGTTAGACCTTGCATTTTTTGATGACAGGCTGTCATTAATCACTGATTACTACTGGCGCTATACAACCGATATGTTAATCCCGGTTCCTTTTCCGCCAAGCGGTGGAAGTGCTGCCCCACCCTTTGTAAATGCCGGGGAAGTTTTAAACAGAGGACTGGAAGTTGAACTCTTCTGGCAGGATAAAAAAAATAAATTCAAATATCAAATTGGTGGAAACATAGCTACTCTTTATAATGAAGTATTGTCACTCAGTAATGGCAGGCCAATTTCAGCAGGAAGGATAGATAACGGTGTTTATGCCACTCTCACGGAAGAAGGATACTCTATTGGCTCGTTCTATCTGTATGAAATGGAAGGTATTTTCCAGAATGAACTGGATATTTTCACGCATGCTTATCAGGGATCGAATATCCAACCAGGAGATGTGAAATTTAAGGATCAAAATGGCGACAATATAATTGATGAAAAGGACAAAACACATGTGGGAAGCCCTATTCCGAATCTTATGTATGGTTTGACCATGAACTTTAACCGGGGTGCATGGGATCTTTCCATTTTCTTCCAGGGTGTGATGGGTAATGAATATTATATGCAGGTTAATCATGATATAGAAGGGTTCTACAGGGGGTTCAATGTGACCAAAAGATATTATGATAATCGCTGGACAGGAGAAGGTACTTCCGATGAGTACCCCAGGGCATCGTGGAAAGCAACTACAAATAATAAGAAACCATCTACCCGGTTCCTTGAACCCGCTTCCTATTTCAGGTTTAAGAATATTTCACTTGGATATAGCTTTGCATTTGGAGAGAATGCCGGAATAAATGCCCTCAGAGTGTATGTGAGCGCTCAAAATTTATTTACCATAACAAATTATCCGGGCCTGGACCCTGAAATGTATGATAGTGATAACCTGAAAACAGAGAAAAGAAGCCCTGATCTTGCTGCAGGAATTGACTGGGGTACATATCCTATGCCCCGGATTTATACATTTGGAATTAATATTGAACTGTAAAAACCGTTTAATCATGAAACGTAAATATAATCTACTCTTCTTACTAATTATTTTAATGGCCCTGTTCCCAGGATGTGAAAAGTTTCTTGATGAAGAACTAAAAGGAGAGCGTTCGGATGTTCTGTTTTTTCAAACGGCCGGGGATGCAGATCTGGCATTAACAGGTATTTATAATTGCCTTACCTTCGCTAATGCCGATAACAGGATATGGGTGTTTGGTGATGTAGCTTCTGACGATGCGGCAAAAGGTGGTAATCCCGGTGATCAGGCGGATATCGACCTGATAGATAATTTCAATATAGCAGCCGACAATGGTAACCTGGAAACAGTATGGAATATATATTATGAAGGCATCTCGAGAGCCAATAAACTGCTGGATAATATGGATGGAATTGAAATGGATGGGGAAAGAAAAAGCCAGATAATTGGAGAGGCTAAGTTTTTAAGAGCATACTATTATTTCTGGTTGACAAATATTTTTGGTGATGTTCCTGTTCATCTTACAACCCCAACAACCCCTGAGGAGATGCAGAAAACTAAGAGCGTAAGAGTGAATGTGTTTAATAACGCCATTATCCCCGATCTGCAGGATGCTGCTACCCGGCTTCCGGCATCACAATCTCTCTCCCAGGCAGGACGGCCTTCATCTTTTTCAGCAATAGCATTCCTGGCTAAATCATATCTTTTAATGGAAGATTGGGTAAATGCAGAAAACGCTGCAAACCAGGTTATCCAGCAAGGGGGCTACATGCTTATGAATGTATATAATATGAACTTTCAGCTAGCTACTAAAGATAATCAGGAAAGCATATTCACTGTTCAGCATCTTGCAGGACAGGATCCATGGTTGGGTAACAGGTTAAACCAATGGTTTGCAGCGAGAGCAGAAAATGGGTATGGATTTAATGTGCCTACACAGAGTTTTGTTGATGAATTTGAAAAAACTGCCGAAGAGGTATATGACCCAAGGTTGGATTATACAGTTGGCAGAGCGGGCCAACCATGGTTCAACGATACGGTTATGTTCGACCCTAGCTGGTCACCAACCGGATATATGCAGAAGAAATATCTCCAGCCGTTGGATGAAGTTCCCCGAACTCTAAAAGCTGATGGTGAACTAAATTTTGTTTTTTTGCGTTATGCT
>CBDUSM010000143.1:0-4629 GCA_965369825.1 uncultured Bacteroidales bacterium | reverse complement strand
TAGCTTTTCACCCTGGTCTTTTTCTGCAAGGAATCCAAAGCGTATTTTATTTAGCCCATTAAAGTAATATCTCAGTTGCATTTTTTCAGCACCACCGAGGTATTTTGAGTTATTTTCATGGCCATCCTTATCGATGAGATTCAAATAACCGTTTTGCTTCTCCAGTGTCCTGCCGTATCGTAAAAAGAGTTTCTGCCGGCTGTGTTTTATCAGTTGTTTGAATGTCAGATTTTTATGTCCTAGGTTGCCTGCAGTCGAAATTTTACTGATTATCTCAATAATCGTTAGGCTGTCGAAACCATCAATTACCTGAAGTTCATATGCTGTAAGCAGCGGACCATATTTTTCTAAGTATTCAAAAAGGTTTTTTATTTGTTTTTCATTTAAGAGAAATATTTTTTTCAGTTCATCCGCTGAAGCATCATTTATGTTTAGTATCGTATTGTTATTCTCACTGCTTTCATTGAATTCAATTAATTCGATCGCATTCTCCTGATTCTCATTTATCTCTTCGAGCTCTTGCATTGTTTGGTAATCATGGTCGATCGTAGGGCTTAAATCTATTTGAGCAAAGCTCAACTTTTGGAAACCCAACAGAGATAGAAATATAACAGCAGGTAAAAGAATATTATATTTAGAGGCTACTTTTATCAAAATATTTAATTCATTACATTATTTAATTTTATAAGTAACCGACATCTGTGGATAGATGCCCAGCACCTGATGAATAGAAGTGGCCATATCGATGATTAGCCTTTTCCATTTCATTCCTATTCCAAAGCTGTTAATCAATGGATTTGTTGAGATGCCTGTACGTGCAACCACATTGGGCAGCGCCTGATACTCAATACCTATTTTTACTGAAGCCTTATTTAACAAATCTTTATCTGCCTGAACAGTCACTAACAATTGATCGGAAAAAGAGTAGAGTAGCCCAAGCCTGATCAGCGATGGTATGTTGCTGCTTTTAATAATTGTGCGGGAGAGATGTAGCGGGTTGAAAATATGAGCTGATAAAATGAGATCCTTATTAACCAGGGTGTTTAAACCAAACTCAAAAGTAAGCACCTTGTTGGTTTGTTGAAGATCCGGAATAGAAAACTGAAAGTAGTCGAGTTGCAACCCAACCTGTATAATTTTTCCTAAGGTTGTAGCATACCCGATACCGGTTTTAGATTCACGGTATTTTGCGTAACCAAATGAAACAAACGACATTCCAATGGTACCGGATTTTACCGGAATGGCAGCGACAAATGAATAGAGGCTTAACTCTTTTAGTGAAAATCTGTTTTCATAATATACACCAGCTGCAACCTGTTTTAATGATACCAATCCGGCCTGGTTGTTTATGGCTGACCAAACATCGTTCAGAGATAAAGAGGCGTGAGCTATCCCTGCTGATCTTGCACCAGAGGCATTCAGGTCTCCCTCTGCAAAAACTCTAAATCCAAATAGAAAAAAAATAATTACAAAGCTAGCCTTAACTGATCCAATATTCACCATTAACAATTTTTGGTTTATGAAATATTTTTCTGTTAATCCAAAAACTTGCAATTTGTGACCTTAAAATCAAAAAGAAAATGAACTTATGAATAGAAAAGGTAAGCTGGGTTTTCTATAAACCTCATGTTGGGGCTTTTATAGCCCATGGAGGAAGAAAAAATATGAAGGCTGGTTATTACCAGCATCTTGAGAATGGAATGTCTGTTTTTGGTGGTGGTGAGAAGTATGCTTTATACATCAATATTAGCGTACTTGGCATTTTTTTCGATGAATTCCCGGCGGGGAGGCACTTCATCTCCCATAAGCATTGAGAATATTCTGTCGGCTTCTGTTCCATTTTCAATTGTAACCCGGCGCAACGTCCTGGATGCAGGATCCATAGTTGTAAACCAAAGTTGTTCAGCATTCATTTCACCCAGGCCTTTGTACCGCTGTATGTGGACACCAGATTCATTGCCATTAACAGAAAATTCGTTAACGGTTTTCTCTCTTTCCATCTCAGTCCAGCAATAGCGTTCTTGTTTTCCTTTTTTAATCAGGTATAAAGGTGGCGTTGCAATATACACATACCCGTGTTCAATAAGGTCTTTCATGTAACGAAAAAAGAAAGTAAGGATAAGTGTAGTGATATGGCTGCCATCCACATCTGCGTCAGTCATAATAATAATTTTGAAATACCTCAGTTTATCCAAGTTAAGCGCTTTACTATCTTCTTCGGTTCCTATAGTTACGCCCAATGCTGTAAACATATTTTTTATCTCTTCACTTTCAAATATTTTATGCTGCATAGCCTTTTCCACATTAAGTATCTTACCTCTGAGTGGTAGGATAGCCTGGAAGCGCCTGTCGCGGCCTTGCTTAGCAGTACCTCCCGCCGAATCACCCTCCACCAGGTAAATTTCACATTCTGCAGGATCTTTTTCACTACAATCTGCCAATTTTCCTGGAAGCCCGGAGCCTACTAAGACATTTTTACGTTGAACAAGTTCACGTGCTTTACGGGCTGCGTGCCTCGCTGTTGCAGCCAAAATTACTTTATTGACTATAGTTTTTGCCTCCTTGGGATGTTCTTCAAGGTAATTATTGAGTAATTCGCTAACAAGCTGGTCAACTGCACCCATCACCTCTGAGTTACCCAGCTTGGTTTTTGTTTGCCCTTCAAACTGTGGTTCAAGGACTTTAACAGAGATAATGGCTGTTAATCCTTCCCTAAAGTCATCGCCGCTAATGTCGAATTTAAGTTTGGAAAGCATACCTGATTTCTCAGCATAGCTTTTAAGTGTTCTGGTTAATGCTCTTCTGAATCCGGAAAGGTGAGTTCCACCTTCGTGCGTATTGATATTATTGACGTATGAATGAATGTTTTCAGAGAATGATGTATTGTATTGCATTGAAATTTCAACAGGGACCTGATTTTTTTCCCCCTCAATACTGATAGGACTATTCATTAGTTTTTCACGGTTGGCATCCAGGTACTGAATGAAATCTTCCAGTCCATTTTCGGAGTAAAATGAATCGGTCAGGAAATCTCCTTCTTCATTGGTTTCCCTTTCATCTGTTATGGATAAAATAATTTCTTTATTTAGAAAGGCCAGCTCTCTGAGTCGTGATGAAATAATATCGAAACTGTATTCTAAAACAGTGAAAATTGACTTGTCAGGAATAAAAGTCACTTCTGTCCCGGTTTTTGTGGTTTCTCCAACAATTTTTACAGGATAAAGAGGTTTGCCACATGCATATTCCTGCTGCCAGATTTTATCCTCCCTGTAAACCTTAACTCTCAATGTAGAAGCAAGGGCATTTACACACGACACTCCAACACCGTGCAATCCCCCTGATACTTTGTAAGAGTCTTTATCAAATTTTCCGCCGGCATGAAGCACGGTCATAACAACCTCAAGTGCCGATCTTTTTTCTTTTTCATGTAAGCCGGTGGGGATCCCACGGCCATTATCTATAACCGTAATGGAGTTATCTTTATGAATAAAAACGTCGATTTTATCGCAATATCCGACTAAGGCTTCATCAATGGAATTATCAATAACTTCATAAACCAGGTGATGCAATCCCCTTACACTTAAGTCTCCAATATACATGGCAGGCCTCTTCCTTACAGCTTCCAGCCCTTCAAGCACTTGAATGTTATCAGCGGTATAGTTTTCAGAAGCCAGTTGGCTTTTTTCTTTATCAGTCATAATCAATAAGTTAGCTACTTTTTTAGAATATATGCAAAAATAACAATATTTTATGACATATATTGTTCTAAATACCTTTAAAATAAAGGTTTTTATTAACAAAAATTGGTTGAAATCATAATGTGCTGACCCATGGTAATAGATTGGTTCATCTCGTCAATCCTAAGATGCAGGTTGATGGACTGCAAGTTGTTGATTGTATTTTGTTAACATGTTTAAAATGAGTACGATACCCCCAGTAAAAAGTTAAAGCGCTGGCTGGCATAATTATTCCACCGAAAATATTCCACATTGGCAATATTATTCAAGGTGATAAAGCCTGAAAGTTGTTTAGAATATCTATACTCGAGGGCAAGATTTATGTCGATAAAACCATCAAGTTGTTTTGGTATAACCTTCCCTTCCTGAAAGGTCCTGGCATATGATTTACCATAAACAACAAATCCGCCATCAATAATGAATTTATCCTGGATGTTGTATCGGCCAATGAAAGAGATATCATATAGGGGCTTGTGCCATGCTTCCAGTTCGGTCTCAATATCGTATTTGAACAAATCAACTCCTAATATGAATAAATATTTACCGGCATCCTGAAAAATAACCTCTGCTTTTCCATGAAAGAGTTTAGCATCATCGTATACAACCGTGAACTGGTTATACAGATCGCGATTTTGTTGGGTACTGGTATCATTTACGAATAAGGGTAAATTAGTAATGGTTGACCCGTCGAGGCTTAGCTTGAAATCGATAAATCTTCCTATCCGGCTGCTGAGGCCTCCATATAACTTAAACTTATTGTTCGTATAATCAAGCGGAATAGTTGAAACAATAAAAGGGTTTTCTACACTAAACGACCTGAAATTATTTTTATATATTTCTCCGCTGAAACCTACCCATGCCTTAAATACCTCAGGAATAATACTCAATTTTA
>CBDUSM010000142.1:0-4636 GCA_965369825.1 uncultured Bacteroidales bacterium | reverse complement strand
CATCTCATCCCCCTGCCCCCTTCTCCTCAAGGAGAAGGGGTAGCACCGTGCCATGTAAATAACTGGTAAGCCCTGTTCTTCCCCTTTAGGGGGAGTTAGAGGGGGTGCATTTATTATTATTATTCTGGATTTATGAACAGAGGAATCTCCTGTGAGAAAGCCATGTGCTTGGGGGATTCCTCCGTTCACATTCTCCGCTCCGCTTCGAATGTTCGGTCGGAATGACAACAAAGCCTTGGGCTGTAGTGGTTTGAGTGCCGTAATTACAAAATAAGGTTGACGCCAATGCGGGCTTGCCCCGGGATCTGATCATATTTCCTGTTTTGAATTTTATGGGACACCCAAATCAAAATATGATTCCTCGTCAGAATTAAGGAACAGCAATAAATTGAAACTCCAGGCACTCAAAACTTTAGGCACTTGTTATATTGTCTACTAAGCCTGGATACTCCTTCAGCGTTTGTATTATTTTTTCGATGTTGAAGTTATTTACGGCCGATATAAGCATTTGCCCATAATCGGATAATATTTGAACCTGCTCGTTCTCTCCCAGAGTTTTAATAGTAATTGCAAAACTCATTACTCCTTCCATGGCAGGCAGGTCCTGGAGTTGTTTCCAGGCAGTCATATATTCATTTTCCAGCTTATCGATTGTTTCAGCATGAACATGATACTCTTTTCCCTCAATTGGCTCAATTATTGGCTCGGAGGGTTTTTCAATGGTTTCATAGGGCAAAAATTGGCTAAGTGTAATGAATAGATCATTAAGTTTGAACGGTTTTTTCAGGAACCCGTTAAAATTATACCCTTTAATTGTTTTGAGGCTTTCTTCCATTACAGAAGCTGTGGCCACAATAACAGGGATTTTAGCTAACTTTTCTGTTTTTCTGATCTCTTCAAGTAACCTATAACCCGACATAACAGGCATCCTGATATCAGTTATGATCAAATCGGGCGAAACAGCGTGCGCCATTCGTAATGCCTGTGCACCATCTGGTGCCTCATACAAGTCGAGATTATAATCCTTTAAAGCACTAATAAGCAGTCGCCGGTTGCTTTCTACATCATCTACAATAATAACTTTTGCTCCTTTAAATTTGATCTCCGAATACTGCTTAGATTCTTCTTCTATTGTTTTAGCCTTTTCACGAGAAATCGATATCTTTTTAAATACAATGGTGAAAATCGTTCCTTTATCAGGTTCACTTTTTAACGATATTTCACCATTCATTAAATCAATTAATTTTCGGGAAATAGCCAATCCAAGGCCTGTTCCGCCATATTCTTTTGTAATACTTTCTTTGCCTGAAGTGAAAGGCTCAAATATTTTTTTCTGAATATCTTTTGGGATTCCAATGCCTGTATCTTCCACTTCAACCACCATATCGATGTATTCTTTTTGCTTGCCGTAGGATATATCAGATTGGAGATTTTCCGGACGTACGTTTAATTTAATATACCCCTGGTGGGTAAATTTCACAGCATTCCCAACCAGATTGATCAGTACCTGCCTTACCCTGATTTCATCAATATAAACCTGTTCAGGCATATGGGGATCCAGGTTAAGAATAAAATCAATCTCTTTTTCTTTGGCTCTCAGTTTAAACATCTCCTTTACTTCCGTTAACACTAACCCTATATTGATATAATCATATTGAATACTCATTTTGCGGGCTTCAATTTTTGAAAGATCAAGGATATCATTTATCAGGGATAACAATGTATTCCCACTGGTTCTGATAGTCTCCAGGTAATCGTTAATGGTTGGATCAGTGTTTTTTTTGGAAAGCAGTTCCGAGAATCCGAGGATAGCATTCATTGGTGTACGAATTTCATGGCTGATATTTGCCAGGAATTCACTTTTAGCAATATTGGCTTTTTCAGCCCCCAGTTTTGCTTTAATTAATTCTTTTTCAATCTTTTTTAGCTGTGTAATATCTTTGATAATAGTCAGAATATGAGGTATTCCCTGTAAGTGAATTACATCAGCAGACAAAAGGAGGTTATGAATTTCCCCCGATTTTATTTCAAAATCAACTTCAAAATCCCTGACAGACCCTTTTTCTTTTAAAACTTTAAAATAGTAATTTCTATCATCAAAATTTTTCCATAATTTCAGGTCATCACCATTTTTGCCAATCGCCTCTTTTCTGGAATAACCAAAAACTTTCTCAAAAACGTCATTAATTTCAGTGAATATTCCCTCTTCTAATGTTGATATTGTAACAATATCAGGCAAATATTTGAAAGCATTTGAAAACTTTTCTTCGCTCTCTTTTAATTTCGCCTCAGCCTGAATACGTTTATCAACATCCAATTTATGTTGTAAAGCAGATGTAATGGAAATGGGTAGAAATTCTAAAAAACTTTGTTCAAAATCTTTTACCAGAAAATCAACTGCGCCTGCTTTCATGGCTTCAATGGCTACTGCAACATTCGATGTACCAGTGATATAAATACATGGGATATCCCCTGCTTCCTTTTGTACGTCAAGCCCTGTTCCATCTGGTAAACCATGGTCAACCAGGACCAGGTCAAATTCCTGAGCATTCATCATGTCAATGGCATCTGCTACATTTACTGCTATTGAGAGATCGTAGGGCAACGATTTCTTTTTAAACATTCTTTTAATAGCGAACTGATCTCCTTCATTATCTTCAACTAACAGGAGTCGTTTGTTTGGCATAGCTTAATTTTTTATCAAATTTACAACATTTATATTTCATTTTGAAAAATAAGTTATCAGTTATTTAACTTGTGGTAATTAAAAAATTCATATATTTGGGTTTGATAAGATTGCGGAAGCGGTGATCACTTTTAATTAACTTACAGGTTTCACTAATTTCACCTTTTTCATTTTTTTTTTAAAGCAAAAAGTTGGTAATAGTCTATTTATTTCTAATAGCTAAGATTGTAGATCAATATTGAGCATATGGAAGATATCAAAAATTCAGCATTCACTATTTTGGTAGTTGATGACAATCCTAAGAATGTACAATTAATGGGAAGCATTCTCAGAGATATTGGTTATGAAATTGAATTCGCATTGGACGGTGAGAAAGCCCTGGCCTGGTTAACGAAAAAGAAATTCGACCTCATTCTTCTTGATATCATGATGCCGGGAATCTCAGGTTTTGAGGTGTGTAAAAAAATCAGAGAGAAGCCTGGATTTAACGACCTTCCGATTATTTTTCTTTCTGCCAAAACTGACAAAGAAAGCATTCTTGAAGGGTTTGATCTGGGTGCCCAGGATTATGTTTCAAAGCCTTTTGACACCATGGAATTGTTAGCACGTGTTGAAACCCATCTTGAGATACGTTACAGCAGGGAACGGTTGAAGAACATGAATATGATACTGGAACAAAAGGTTTTGGAAAGGACCAAACAGCTTGAAAAATCGAACGAAAACCTCATCAGGGCGCTTAATAAAGTAAAGCTCCTGAAGGAGCAACTCGAAGAAGAGAATATTTCGCTACTTGAAGAGTTAAAGCTTGAACATAAATTTGATTATATCATTGGTGAAAGCCCATCAATGAAGAAATCATTATTGATGGTTGAGGAAGTTGCTCCCACTGAGACTACGGTTTTGATTGAGGGAGAAACAGGCGTTGGGAAAGAATTAATTGCCAGGGCAATCCATAATTCCAGCCGGCGAAATAAAAAACCATTAATAAAGGTAAATTGTGCAGCTTTGCCTTCAAGCCTTATTGAGAGCGAGCTTTTTGGTTATGAAAAGGGTGCTTTTACGGGAGCTGAGAAATCACAAATGGGCCGCTTTGAATTGGCCGATAAGGGAACTATATTTTTAGATGAGATAGGAGAACTTCCTCTTGAGCTCCAGGTGAAAATTTTACGTATAATCCAGGACGGTGAATTTGAACGACTTGGGAGCCCCGTCACCAGAACTGTTGATATTCGAATCATTACAGCCACCAACAGAATCCTCAAAAAAGAGATCAAAGAGGGGCGGTTCCGGGAAGATCTCTATTTCAGGCTAAACGTTTATCCCATTCAAGTTGCCCCCTTACGTGAGAAGAAAGATGATATACCGTTGCTGGTAAATTATTTTGTTAAGAAACTTTCCAAGAGGGTCGGCAAGGAGATTGAAAAAATTCCCCAGCGAACCATGAATATTCTTATGAATTATTCATGGCCCGGAAATATCCGTGAACTTGAAAATGTCATTGAAAGAGCCATGATCACATCAAAAGGGAAAACCTTAAGGTTACCTGATAAATTGCCTGAACCCGAATTTGTTAATGAAAATCTTTCACGGGTGAGTTTACAGGAGATGGAGCGCAACTATATTGTGGAAGTACTGGAAGAAACTTACTGGAAAGTAAATGGAAAAGATGGCGCTGCAAGGATTCTTGATATGCATCCGGAAACCTTACGATCTAAAATGAAAAAATTGAACATTACCAAACCTTCACGAAAGGTTTAATGAAAGTCATGAAATACCATGATTTTATTTATTTTTTGCTTTCCCCCATTATTTTATCAATTTTTTTAAGTAGCAGATAAACAGCTGGTTATATCGCTGTTTGATGTTTTTTCAATGCGTGGCATGGTGTTTGCCTATAAAGAATCACGTGAATGAAAAATAAAAATAATGAAAAAAATAGTATTGATTACC
>CBDUSM010000141.1:0-4650 GCA_965369825.1 uncultured Bacteroidales bacterium | reverse complement strand
AGAGAGGTGAGGTGTTGCGGCATCCATCCTGATGTCGAAAAGTGGAATCGAGGTAGCAATTAAACTTCCGTCGCTTGCAAAAATATTCCCACGAACAGCTTTTACTTGTTCGTATTTGACCCTTTGTTCATTAGCAAAAGATTTCCATTCATCAGCCTCATAAATCAGAACAAAGACTGCTTTCCCAATTATGATGAGAGCAAAGGCCAACATACCCAGGTAAACCAGGTAAACTCTCCAGAGAATGTCTTTCTTAATATTTTTTGCGCTCATAATTGTTAATTCTAAATCATTTTTAGTCAGCTAATATTTTGTGTGGAGGCGTAGTTGATTCTTTGATGCCTGTAGGATATAATCTTTTTGCCACCTCTGATTGTTTGCTAATTGATGTTAATTCTGTTTCTGTAGTAATAAATTCGAACCTTAACTCTTTTAATTCCTTCTTTATGCGGTCGCTTTCAATAATGATCCTTTCTGCTTCATAGGAGTTAGCTATGTAAATGATGGCAAGCAACGTGAGATAAAGAAGGAATGGTAATAGGTTAATAGCAGCTTTTTTTGTGAGGAATGAGCCATCAAAAACAGATTGAACCGTTTTTATTAATTGTTGATCTGAAGAAGGTTTCTTTCCCACCTGAGATTGCTTTTTAGTTTTGTATCTGTTTTTTTTCGTAGCCATCTTATATTTTTTCAGCAATTCGCATTTTGGCACTTCTGGCACGTGGATTATCTAATATTTCATTTTCGGAAGGAATAATGGGCTTTTTATTTATTACCCGCAGGTCAACCAGTGCTTTGCCAAAAAAATCTTTCTCAATAACTCCTTCAAAATTGCCGGACCTGAAGAAATTTTTTACCAGACGGTCTTCCAAAGAGTGATAAGAGATGACAACAATCCTCCCTCCGGGTTTAAGTACCTGAATAGTTTGGCTTAACATATCTTTTAGTGAAGCTAACTCCTGATTAACTTCAATGCGTAAGGCCTGGAAGACCCGTGCGAAGTATTTATTTTCTTTTTCTTTTGAAGCACATTTGATTATTGCTTTCTTGAAATGGTCAATCGTTTCTATAAGCCTGCTGTTACGTTCCTTTACAATAGCCTCTGTTAATCTTTTGGCATTTTTTATTTCACCGTATGTTGAAAATATGCTGGATAATTTATCAGCCGGGTACTGATTTACGACAACCTGGGCAGTTAGTTCTTTTTCCTTATTCATCCGCATGTCGAGATATTTTCCATTCCGTGTTGAGAACCCTCTTTCAGGGCAGTCAATTTGATATGAAGAAACACCCAGGTCAGCCAGGATGCCATCAACTGGTAATTCACCGTAATAGGAAAGGAAGTTCTTCAGGTACCTGAAGTTGTGATTTAGAAGAAGTAGTCGGTTATCCTCAATTCTGTTAGGAAGGGCATCCTGATCCTGATCAAATGCTATAAGTTTACCGTTTTTTAGTTTATTGAGTATCTCTCTGGAATGCCCACCACCGCCATAGGTGAGGTCAACATAATGCCCGTCAGGTTTTATGGATAGCCCGTCAATGCTTTCATTAAGAAGAACAGGTGTGTGGTAACTCATTATTTCTACTGATCCTGTACGTCAATATTTCCCATTACATCTTCAGCGAGTGTTGAAAAATCTTCTGGTTCATCGGTTAACAGGTTGATGTAAGTTTCTTTATCCCATACCTCGATCCGGTTCGAATAAGCAAACAACACGATAGTCTTGCTGATATCTGCATATCCTAACAGGTTTTTGGGAAGCAACAACCGGTTATTTCCATCCAGGTGCAGCTCGGTAGCACCTCTTTGAAAGTACCTTACAAAATCACGGTTCTTTTTTACATAAAGGTTGAGTTTGTTAATCTCCTCACTTATGTCTCGCCACTCATTCATTGGATACAACACCAGGCATTTTTCAAACCCACGGTTTATGACAAACCTCTCCTCTGCCTTAGGAGGAACCTGCTTCTTCAGTGATGCCGGTACCATAATTCGGCCCTTGGCATCTATCTTACATTCATATTCACCGAGAAGGTTGGTCATAAACTTTTTGTTTGAAGGCGTAAATATAATAAATATTTTACCACATTTTACCACATTTTACCACTTTGTTAATAAAAAGTTCCGTTTTCTTAATAAAAAAATCACTGGGATGTTTTAACTTACAGAGAATAAGGAGGTTAGGATAAACAGCCTGTTAATTAATTTATAACCCTAAGGATTAAAAATTTAATGGCTTGATAATCAACTGTTTGTAATTATTTTCAACTTGATAATGATTAATTTGCTAAATTTGTAATTCAAAAAGCTTCTTCTTTTGCATCCATGACAGGTAACAAATCACATAATCAACCATTAGTTCCGATGAAGGAACCATTTATTGATCTGGAAAAAGTCATAGCTAGTAAGAACCCACGTTTGTTGAAGATTTTGCCTTGGTTTGTGATGAACTACCTTAAAAGAATTATTCATGTTGATTCGGTCAATGATTTTTTGGATAGGAACCAGGATCTCTTCGGTATTGATTTTGCAAATGCTGTTTTAAAAGAAATGGGAGCAAAAGTTAAGGTTTACGGCCTTGAAAATGTTCCTGCTACCGATCGTTTTATTGTAGCATCAAACCATCCGCTTGGTGGTTTGGATGGATTGGCCCTTATTAGTGTTATCGGAGGGGTAAGAAACGACGTAGTGTTTCCTGTGAATGATCTTCTCATGGCTTTACCCAACTTTAAAGGGCTATTTATCCCGATCAATAAACATGGTAGAAATACTGAAAATATCAGAATCATGGAAGAAACATTTGCTTCTGATACCGCCATGTTGTATTTTCCTGCAGGGCTCTGCTCCAGAAAGCAATCCGGGCATATCATTGACCTGGAATGGAAAAAAACTATTATTTCCAAAGCCCGGCAACACGAACGAGATATTATTCCAGTGCATATTGACGGAAGAAATTCAGGTTTTTTCTATAATTTATCCAATTTTCGAAAAATGGTTGGCATAAAAGCCAATATTGAAATGTTTTTCCTCGTTAATGAAATGTATAAACAGAAAAACCAAACCCTGACATTTAGGATAGGGAGGCCTATCCCTTTTAATACGTTTGATAAGCGATTTAGTGATAAAGAGTGGGCATCCCTCGTGAAAAAGCATGTATATCAGTTAAAAAATAGTGAAAAGAAAGAATTCCATTACTAAAATAATTACTTAATTTTTTTTATCATGAAACCAATTATTCCCTCTATTGACCCCGGGCTGATCGAATCAGAACTAACGGATGATAAATTTGTAAGAGACACCAATAATGGCAGGAAAAAGATATATATTATTACGCATCATGACTCGCCAAATACGATGAGGGAACTTGGACGATTGCGTGAGCTCAGCTTCAGGGACGCTGGTGGAGGAACTGGTAAAGAGGTTGATATTGATGAATATGATACAGCTACCTTACCATTTAAACAGTTGATTGTGTGGAGTCCTCTGGACAGAGAAATTGTTGGCGGTTACAGGTATAATGAAGGAGTTAATATCTCTACAGATGAACAGGGGAATTTAAGAAGCCCAACTTCCAGATTATTTAAAATATCCCAAAAGTTTATTAATGAGTACCTGCCCTATACAATTGAACTGGGAAGATCATTTGTACAACCGGCTTTTCAACCAACTTTCAATATAAGAAAAGGAATATATTCACTTGATAACCTTTGGGATGGCTTAGGAGCATTAACCATTGATAATCCGGATGTTCGGTATTTCTTTGGAAAAATTACGATGTATCCCCGTTTCAATATTCTGGCTCGTGACATGATACTCTGTTTCTTGCAAAAATATTTTCCCGATCCTGATCAATTGGTTGTTCCTTGCAATCCGGTTCAACTTGTAACTGAAGAACAAGAACTTGAACACATCTTTTTCGGAAAAGATTACAATGAGGATTACAAGATTTTAATTAATAAGGTCCGGATGTTAAAAGAAAATATTCCTCCTCTTGTCAATGCCTATATGAACCTTTCCTCAACTATGCGGGTATTTGGAACAGCTATAAACGACCACTTTGGTAACGTTGAAGAAACCGGTATTCTCATCACTATCAAAGATATTTATGACATTAAAAAGGATCGTCATGTTTCTTCATATAAAATGAAGAGCTAATATCACTGGTATGTTGATAAAGAATGCTATCTATGTGTTGAGCAGCCCTGATGTGGCCAAATGTCCCAAGCCGGTTTTGCCGGAATATGCTTTTATTGGCAGGTCGAATGTTGGTAAATCTTCATTAATAAATATGGTTACTGAAAGGAAACAACTTGCCAGAATATCCCGAACACCCGGGAAGACACAAACAATCAATCATTTTTTGGTCAATGATGAGTGGTATCTGGTAGATTTGCCGGGCATTGGATTTGCGAAAATATCAAAAACAATAAGGCAAAAATGGAAGAAAATGATACGTGATTATTTGCTTCTCAGGCAGAATTTGCTCAATACTTTTTTCCTTATTGATTCACGTATTGCACCTCAAGTAATCGATCTTGAATTTATCAACTGGCTGGGTGTTAATCAACTGCCATTTACTATTGTTTTTACAAAAACCGATAAACTTTCCGAAACCGACAAGCGAATTCATGTGATACACAAACCCGAGA
>CBDUSM010000140.1:0-4680 GCA_965369825.1 uncultured Bacteroidales bacterium | reverse complement strand
AAAAAGCCGGCAATCGAATACACAACATTTCCAAATAGCAATAATGGAATTAATTTCCATTCTCTTTTTAGTAATAAATAGAATCCAAACACGCCAATTATGATTAGCCCTTCTGAACGAATAAAAGGCAGAAACGAAACAATTAAGCATGCAGCGATATATTTATGTTTTAATATGGCATATATACTAATGCTAATAAATAAAGCGAATAAAGGTTCTGTCAGTCCTGAAAAAGTAAGCGCAAAATTAAGCGGAGAGAATATTAAAAACAGAGCACCTATAATTGCATTTTTGAGGTTTAATTTTTGGGCTATTTTGAATGTAAAAAAAATGGTTAACAATGATACAATTGCATTGAAAACCTTTACTCCGATAAATCCGAATTGAGCAAAAGGGCTAACTAATAATACATAAACAGGTTTTGCCCAATGATTGAAGAAAAGCTGTGGATGAAGAGGAGCAAATTTTGCAAACAGGTAATGCTGAATACTATCTCCTCCATCACCAGTACCATCAAAAAATAATATTGTAAGGGTGGCTATGATTGCATAAATAAATAGCACTATGTATATAGTATTGTTTTTCATGATTTTATGTACTGGCCTCCTCCCATTATCCGACACATGCTAAATTAGAGAAATTAAGCTTTCTTGCCTTCTATGCATAAACTATAATGGCAAGCCCAAATGAAAGCATTGTTAGAATAAATCCGTAAAGGAAAATGGAATAGGCAGTGTGAATCAGTTTGTATTTTCTTGCCAGCACTTTCCCAAGCTCATATTGATTTAGGATCATAGTTCTATAGAGGCTTTTTGAATTTTTCATCAACTCATCTATTCCCCATTCGTAATCATCAAATGGCATATCAAAAAAATTCCCAAAGAAAAGAAGATTAATTTTTTTTCGCTTGATATCTTCTCTGCAATATTTGCCGTAAGCTACTTTTGGCCGGGTCGACAATATGGCAAAAATCATGGAGATCAAACAGGTAAGCAGAAATATTATCGATGGAACTACTATGTGGGGCATTTCATAATATCTCCTTACCAAAAAAGTAATGATAACAGATATAAGTAATGAATTGACGGTAATGAGAATATTTGATTTATTATCAGCAATGGCACTGAGATTGATCTGGCTTCTCGCAGTATTTCTAAACATGGTTTCTACACCCCTGGCTGGAATTGGCTGCGTATCAAGTTTCTTTTTAAGTAATTTATTCTTTTTCTTCAGATTAGTGATTATTTTTTGGTTGTCAGGATCTGATTCCTTTTCATTGAAACCAGATGCTTTTTGCTCGTTTAGTTTTTCCGTAATTTTTTTCCTGTTTTTCTCTTTTCCGGCAGTCCAGTTTTTTTGAGCAAAAACTGTAAAGTAAGGCAAAGTCAGGAATTTTTTAGATGTGTTGAGAAATTTCTTTTTTCCTGTTTTTTTTCTAAACATGTTTTGTTCCAAACGCAATAATTCAGTTTTATCATAAAATTCAGGCTGAGAAAGGTGGAACATATCAGCATCACAAAGTATTTCCTCTAATAAAGTTTTGGGCTTTTGCGGGACTTTAGTGGCGTCAATGCAGTTTGTAATGATTTGAATAATTTCTTTATTCATTCCTTTAGACTGTAAAAATTCATCAGCCATCTTTTTGCTTTCCTCTTCATGATCATTATAACTGTTTACGTACCCGATATCGTGAAACCAGGCAGCGATCAACACCATGTTAGCATCCTCCTGAGGTAAGTTTGACTGTTCGGAAAGGGTCTGTACGGCTTTTACAACCTCTCTGGTATGTGTTACGTTGTGATAGATATATCCGTTGCCTGTTGCTTTGTCAAACAGTTTTTGTATATAATCGGAAGTCTCTATTAAAATATCCATTGTCCCGTTTTATTAAGTAATAAATCAATAATTAAAAAACTAAAAATAACAATATTTTCATTACTGGAAGCTATGGGATTTTTTTTTAATTTAGTAGCCCCAAAAAATCAATTATTTCGCGGTTATCTGATTTGAAAGATATGCTTAAATCAAAACCTGATTTATATAGAATAATTGCCATGAATTTTTACTTTTTTAGTGCTTTGGTTTTATTTTCATGCAGGCAAGCACCCCATAGTGAAAATTCTATCAATAATACACCATTTTTGGAACCTGATACATTTAACATCCCATACGATCTCGAAAATCCGCAAAGTATTTACAAGCTTCCCGCCGCGCTCTATGAAATATCCGGAATTGCATTCTATAAAGATAATCTCATTGCCTGTGTCCAGGACGAAAAAGGTTTTGTTTATTTATATGATTTTGATAGAAAGGAGGTAACAAAAGAAATCGAATTTGGGAAGGATGGCGATTATGAAGGTATTGCTGTTGTTGAGGAAACCATTTATGTTTTGAAAAGCAATGGAGATATTTATCGTATCAAAAATCCCGAAAAGAAGGACCCGAAAGTAAAAAAAATTGAGACTCCTTTATCTGCCGCCAACGATTGTGAAGGCCTTGCATACGATCAGGTTAGTAATTCTTTGTTAATCGCCTGTAAGGGTACAGCCTCTTATGAAAACCATAAGTTTGATAAAAGATCAAAAGCTATCCACTCCCTCAATCTTGACAGTTTGAAATTTAATACGCATCCTGCTTATTTGGTTGATGTGAATGTTATTCTTGAATCAACGGAACTTGATTCCTACCTGCGTTTTTCATATAAAATAATGGAACATCTCAATACAGGGAGGAATATTGTTTTTCAACCTTCAGGGGTAGCGGTTCATCCAATTAGTAATCACATATATATTTTGGCTAGTGTTGGAAAACTGTTGGTGGTTCTTGACCGGGAGGGCAGGATGTTAGAAATACAGCCATTGAACAAAAATATCTTTCGGCAGCCGGAGGGCATTTGCTTTAATGCCGATGGTGATCTTTATGTTTCAAATGAAGGCAGGGGTGGAAAAGGAACTATATTAGTTTTTAACCAAATAAATTAATAAATCATGAAAAAGGCTACTATCATTTTATTTTTTATGCTGAATAGTCTTTTGTTCAGCCAACTTGTTGCCAACGTTGTTAATGACCAAGAACAAGTGAAGGTCTCTCCAAATAATCGTGAATGGTCTATTGTTGCAACATTCTCAATACCGGGAAAAGCTTCAGGCCTGGCGTTTGATGGCACTTTTCTTTATAGTGGGATTTATGGAAGTGATGGGGATAAAGTTTACAAGATAAACCCTGCTAATGGATCATATGAACTGCTGTTTTCCAATCCCGGTCTGGATGATTCTTATGGGTTAACCTGGGATGGAACTTACCTGTGGACAGTAGATCAGCCATCGGGTAGTTCAAATCCGGCCCTCGCTACCCAGTTGGATATTAATGGGACGTTCCTTGATCAGATTGCGTTACCTGATCATTATATGTCGGGAATAGCTTATGATAACGGTGATTTTTGGGTTGCAACGTATTACCCCGATCCGGGAATGATCTATTTAGTAGATGGCGATGGGATGGTGCTTAACCAGTTCCAGTCGCCCAATGAACAGCCATGGGACGTGTGTATTGAAAATGGTAATCTGTGGGTTACTGACTATTATGCCGGAATGATCTATAAAATGGATGAAGATGGAACTGTTTTGGAGAGCCATCCATCGGAAAACATAAAACCATCCGGAATTGTTTATGATGGGCAGTATCTTTGGTACGTTGATGGCGAGCTAAGTACAAACAGCACCTTATATAAAGTTGACCTTGGTGGCACAGGAACACCTGTGATAAATGTTCCTCTTACCGAATATGATTATGGCAATGTGACCATTGGCGACTCAGCTTATTGGTATGTTCAGATAAATAATATTGGCACTGATGACCTTGTGGTAGAAAGTATTTCTTTACCGGGTGCTGCTCCGGTTTTTTCCTGGTTTGTATTCCCGGCTACAATCCCGCCAGGTGAATATATACTTGTCGACCTTGTTTATATCCCTCAGGAGGCTATTCCGTTAGATATAACAGCCACTGTTTATTCCTCTGATCCTGTTACACCGGAAATTGATCTTACCCTCGCAGGACATGGTGTATATCCCGGGCCGTTTATCTCGGTTCCGTTTACCTATCACGACTATCAAAATGTCAGGGCCGGTGCATGGACGCGTTGGTATATTGAAGTGAAGAACCTCGGTGATGAAAACCTGATAATAAATAGTGTTGAATCAAATAATCCGCAATTTATAGTTGATGAAGGATTTGCCATGCCTTATGTGATCCCGGTGTTGGCAACGGCCGAAATTGGAATTTGGTTTAACCCGGTCGAACAAACCCATTATGAAGCTATCGTCAGTATTTTTAGTAATGATCTGTTACAAAATCCTTTTGAAGTCGTGGTAGAAGGTGATGGGGTTGAAACGGAATACCCAATTGGTGATATCCTCTGGTATTATGAGATTGACGTAAGTTATGATAACAGCCCAAAAGCCATAGCTTCCATTGCAGACATTACTGGCGATGAGATTGCTGATGTAATTATTTGTTCAGAGGATAATTTCATAAGATGCTTCAACGGAAATTCATCAGGTATAGCTGATATTATCTGGGAAAGATCAATTTATTCCGGCTCGGTATACAGTAGTAGCGGCCTTACGATTAGTGAAGATATTAACAATGATGGTTATCAGGATGTTATTGCCGGGACTACTG
>CBDUSM010000139.1:0-4683 GCA_965369825.1 uncultured Bacteroidales bacterium | reverse complement strand
AGGCCTTATATTGAAAAAGTAACGGACGTGTTTATTGATTCAACAGAATTTGTTATTAAGTCAACAAACCCTGAAGCTACTATCTATTATACCATAGATGGAAGCCCACCTGATAAATCCGGAGTAAAATATACAAACCCCATAATACTTACTAAACCCACAACATTAATGGCAATTTCAAAGGCTGACGGCCTGCCTGATAGTTTTACAATGGAGGCTCATTTCTACATATTACCTGAAAACCGAAAAATTGAATTGCATACACCATACAGTGGCCAATATGCCGCAGGTGGTAATCATGCATTGATTGATCAATTACGAGGGGGAAATGATTTCAAGACAGGCCGATGGCAAGGCTACCAGGGAGTTGATCTTAATGCCGTTATTGACCTTGGGGAAAAGCATTACATTAAACGCTTAGCTTTAAGTTGCTTACAAGATAATAACTCATGGATTTTTATGCCTTATGAAGTGAATTTCTATATTTCCAATGATGGTGATAATTTCACTTTAATAGAAACTGTTAATAATACGATATCTTCTGAAGAGGTAGGTGTTCATCTTAAGGAGTATGTAGTTATCATCAATTCCAACATCAGGTATGTTAAAGTTATTGCAAAAAACATGGCTGTTTGTCCTGCCTGGCATAAGGGCGCCGGCAATAAAGCATGGATTTTTGCAGATGAAATTATCATTGAATAAATGCTCAACCCCTCACTTCATTCTAATTTCAACTGAAAAAAAAAATAATTTCAAAAAAATTTGAACAGGTATTAATATTAATTATTATATTTGCTTGATTAAACTCGAGTATTAACCAAAACCAATTAAATTATGAAAAAATTATTACTTATGGCGGCTGTATTATTCTTTGCTGTCGCTGCATTCTCTCAAACAACACTTTACACGGATGACTTTGAGTCATATTCTGTAGGAAGTTACATCGCTGTAGAAAACCCTACCTGGTGGGATACCTGGTCAGGCACTACCGGAGGTGAAGAGGATGCCCAAATTCTTGATGATTATGGCAACAGTGGGTCACAATCTATCAGGATTGACGAATCACCAGCAGGTTTAGATAACACTGACCTCATTTGGTTACTGGGCGATAAAGTCTCAGGTGCATACGAGGTAAATTGGTATATCTATGTCCCATCCGGACAATCTGCTTATTACAACTTTCAACACTTTCAATCACCAGGTATTGAATGGGCTATTCAGGTACACTTCCTGACAGATGGTACTGGTGAATTATATGCCGGTCAATCCGATCCTTACCCATTTACTTTCGAACATGATACATGGATTTATCTTGAGCATGATATCTCTATTGATGATGATTATGCTGAGATGTATATTGATGGTGTTTTACTCCATACGTGGCAGTGGAGTTTACAATCTTTTGGAGACCCTGGAACCAATCAATTGGGCGGTGTTGACTTATTCGCCGGTGGCAATGAGCCAGGCGAAGATGTTTATTATGTTGATGACGTTGAGTTTATTGAACTGGTTGCCCCAACAGATCCAGCCATTGAAACATCTCCTAATTTCTTTAATGTTTTTGCTGACGAAGGTACTTCAACAACATCAACCCTCACTATTTCAAGTGTTGGTTATTCTGCGCTTGAATACGAAATACATGCTGTTTACGATGTTGAAGGTATGCCCGAAGGAATTTCCTTAAATAGTGAATCGACAACTTACACCAAGACATTTGGCTATACTGATGCTGTTACTGCTCCAAATTACAAGCCATCGGGTATAAGCCCGCAATCAACCGATGATGAAGTAACCTTGCATTGGGATGGCGAAAACAATTCAGCCATAGGGTGGAGTAATGCACCAATTACTGTTAAAGTTGCTGCTATGTTCCCTATGGCTACTACTGTCCCTTATGCAGGTATGGAGTTGACCTCTATGGATATCTATATCAACGATCCTTCAGAAGATTATATGATCCTGATCTATGATATGGGTAACAGCTATGAGCCTGGTGAACTGCTTCACTCACAATCCATATCTCCTACTCCATTTGCATGGAATAATATTGAGCTATCAACTCCTGTTCCCATCACCGGTGCTGATATTTGGGTTGCTTACCAGTTCACGCAACCTGCTATTGATCTTTTCACACCCGGATGCGATGCAGGACCAAATAACCCTCTCGGTGATTGGTTATCAATTGGTGTAGGCTGGAGTCATCTGGGCGACAATCCGGACCTTCAATTTAACTGGAATATCAGAGCAAACCTAACCGGCGAACCGATCGTTAACTGGTTATCATTCGATCCTGCTTCAGGGTCAATTCCGGTTGGCGAATCAGTTGAGGTGACGGTTACTTTTGATGCTACATACCTTACAGAAGGACTATATTCTGCTGATGTTGTTATTCCAAACAACGACCCGGAAAACTCTCTAGTCACTATACCTGCTGTCTTCCATGTCGAAGCTTCACCACTGATACCTCCCGAAAATTTGGTAGGGGAAGTTGAATGCATGGACGTAGTATTATCATGGGACCCACCAGGCGGTGGCCCAAATACTGAAGAGTTAATATACGACAATAATACTAATACCGGCGCCTATAGCTGGGATGGGTACACTATGTCTACACACATGTCGCCCCAAGGGCCCTGCCAACTATTAGAGATGAAATTTTGGACAACTATTCAAGCTGGTGACAATACCTTTAATTGTCATCTTTTTGATTGGTTAGGTTCAGCACCTGGAACTGATATTCTCTTTACTGAACTTATGACCGCTGTTGATGAGGATTGGGTTACTTTGGATGTATCTGGAGAAAACATCAACTTTACCGATGATTTTGTTGTCGGTTTTGGCTCAATAAATGGAACCACATTCGTTGGATACGATGCTGCCTTAAACAATGGCCGTTCATGGGATTTTGACAATACTGGCCTTACCTGGGATCCATGGACTGAAGCTTATCTTATTCGTGCAGTAGTATTGTACCCTGATGGCTCTGTTGAGGAATTAGCTGTTAGCCCTTCAGCACCAGTTCAAGTAAATGCTGAAAGTCAAAATATTGTTAGATCAGCAACTGGTTCTTCCAATACTGTTGACCCAATAAAAAACATGTCATTTGGCAGAGACCTACTTGGATATAACGCATACCGCGACTTTGTTCAAATCAATGAAGAGATTATACCAGACTTGTTCTACCTTGATGTGGAACCGGGTATTGGAACATATTCCTATATGGTTAAGGCTGTTTACGATGAAGGCGAATCATTGCCTGCCGGACCTGTTGAAGTGACTGTTGAAGAACTCGATCCGGTTAACAATGTGGTTGCATCAAATGAACCTGGTTCGCCAGACGTTTATGTAACTTGGGATCCTCCCGGCGTTCAACCTATGTGGCTACACTATGATGATGGTGTTAATTATAATGCCATTGGCAGTAACGAAGGAGGTTTACTCATAGCTGCTATCAGGTTCGAGCCTGACCAATTGGCTGATTATGATGGTATGTCATTGACAAAAATTGCCTTGTTCCCTAATGGTTTCAATAATGATTATGCGCTGATGGTATGGACAGGAGCCAATGCAGCAACACTGGTAGTTGATCAACCTGTTACCGGTATGATCATTGAAGAATGGAATGAAATCGATCTGGATACCCCTATTATGATTGATGCCTCATTAGAACTGTGGTTTGGATATGCGGCTATTGATTATCCAGCAGGCGACTTTCCCTCTGGTGTAGATGCTGGTCCTGCAGTTGCGGGATTTGGAGATATGATCTCTATGGATGGTGTTGTATGGAATACACTTTCCGGATTTGGCCTCAACTATAACTGGAACCTTCAGGGATGGGTTGAAAATGTTGATGGTGCTGTTATGCCAATGGAAATTGCTACTAACAACCAAATTACTAACAACCGTAGTAACAAATTATCCGTAGTTCAAAGTGAGGTTAGTAAAACCTTCTTTCCATTATCACGTGACCTGCTGGGTTATTATGTTTATCGTAATGCCGAGCTATTAACACCTGAGCCTATTGCTGATCTGTTCTACGATGATCTTGGATTACCTAATGGCCCATATGAATACTGTGTAACAGCTGTTTACTACAATGAAGATTGCGAGTCGGAACCTGCTTGTGATAACGTTGATATCACTGTTGGAATCGATGAGCTTAACAACAGCTATATCAATATTTATCCAAACCCTGCCAGCAGTTTTGTAAACCTGGAAATAAACAGAGAAGTTAACTCCATCACACTACTCAATAACGTAGGACAAATGGTTTACTTCAATAACAACGTAAACACAAATGAGGTAGTAAAAATTAACACTTCATCTTTTGAAGCTGGTATTTACATTGTTCAATTGGAAACCAGTAATGGATTCATTACCAAAAAGATTGCTATTAAGTAACCTTTTAATTTAAATAAAAAAAGAGGGTGTCTCAAGATTGAGGCCCCTCTTTTTTTTATCTTTTATAATATGATTCCTGTATTATGAGATGGGACACCCATAATATAAGAAGGCTTCCTGATCTCTTATTCTTCATTTCTTATTTTTTATTGGTTATTGTACATTAATATTTCTAATTTCTAATTCAATTTCCTGATTTATCATTTCGAATAAATCAATGACACTTAAAAAAATAAATTATATTTTCTAACAACGCTCACAAAATGCATTTTGTAAGTATCC
>CBDUSM010000138.1:0-4745 GCA_965369825.1 uncultured Bacteroidales bacterium | reverse complement strand
TTTGGCGATCCTTCATTGGTTGTCAGAACAGCCGTCCCACTTGAAATGACTGCATCACACAACCCTACCCTGATAATGGGAGCCACACAATTTATAGTCAATAGTGATGCTGAAGGAGGATTAGTTGCTCTGTCAAAGGAGAATGATATCCTGGGAACCGGAGTCATAGAAAATGGTGTGGCTATTGTTGAAATTGAACCTGCTTTTGAGCCTGGACTCCTTTCAATTGTTATTACAGCATATAATTATATTCCATACATTGCTGAAATAGATATTATTCCTGCTGATGGCCCTTATATTGTTTTTAACTCGTATGAAATAAATGATTCGCTGACTAATAACAATAACCAACTTGATTATGGAGAATCTGTGTTATTATCATTAGAAATTAAAAATGTAGGCACAGATGATGCCATTAATGTGTCGGTCACCCTTTCATCAAATGATCCTTATATCACTATTCTCGATGATTATGAAGCATATGATACGGTGGCCTCCGGAGAAGTGAAAGTAATTGACAATGGGTTTTCTATTGAGGTAGCCGAAGATGTACCGGATAACCACTTGATATTCTTCAACGTTGAATCTACCGGTAACAGCCGGGAAACCTGGTCGAGTAGTTTTTCTATGCCCGCTCATGCACCCGTCCTTGAATTTGTAACTTTTGAAATATTCGATCCGGCTGGCAACAACAATGGGAAATTAGATCCCGGTGAAACAGCAGAGATCTTTATTTCCATTGCCAATACGGGTTCTTCTGATGCAATCGACGTAACAGGTGTGCTGTCATCCAACGACGCTTACATAACAATTGAAACCGACACAATGGGGTATGGAATGATGGCTGCCGGAGACACCACTGTTCAAAGTTTTGTTGTTTCTGCTGATCCTACTACACCTCCGGGTTATGAAGTATCATTTGGTCTTGAAATAACAGCTGCATCAACCATCAGTGGCGAAGGATCTTTTTCTGCCATTGTTGGGCAAATTCCTGTGTTGATATTGGATCTGGACGGAAATTACAATTCCGGAATAATAATAAAATCCATTCTGGATAATTTTGGAATGGCTTACGATCATTTCACCGGATTTCCTGAAAACATGAATTTGTATTCATCTGTATTCCTTTGCTTAGGTGTTTATTCCAATAACCACGTATTAACCAATGATGAGGGGCAGTTTCTGGCCAACTACCTGAACAATGGCGGAAATTTATACATGGAAGGCGCCGATACATGGGCATATAATTCCCCCACCCCCGTACACAGTATGTTCAATATTAACGGTGTTGAGGATGGTAGCAACAACATGGGCCTATTGAACGGACAATCAGGAACTTTTACTGAAAATATGACTTTTAATTATACGGGTGATAATAATTATATGGATCATATTGATCCAATTTCCCCCGCCTTTTCAATCTTTGAAAATACAACCCCTCAATATGGTTGTGCGGTTGCCTATGATGCCGGTTTATACCGGACAATAGGAACATCTTTTGAATTTGGGGGGTTATCAGATGGTGTCAGCCCTTCAACAAAGGAAGACCTGTTGCTGAAAATACTTGAGTTCTTTGGAATCGGACAGGTGCCGTTGGGAATAGTGCAGGGTGTTGTTACTGATGTTGAGACCGGTCAGTTTATTGAAGGCGCACAGATTTTTGTTGGTTCATATAGAAGTTATAGTGACATTGAGGGTTTCTTTAGCGGGCATTTCCCCGCCGGAGAAAACATTATTTGCTGTTCTGCACCAGGGTATGAAGCTTTGTGTGAAACCATCACAATTTATGAGGACTCAACCGTTACATTCAGCTTTTCACTTACTTACCTCTCACCCCCTACTGACTTACATGCTGAACTGGATGAAAACGAGGTTACATTGACATGGAATTTCAATGAAATAAGACCATTCCAATATTTCTGTATCTATCGTAAAAAAGACACTGAAGAATTTTCTTTAATCAACACAACAACTGAAATGGGGTATGTAGATACACTCTCGGTTGCCGGTTTATACAGCTATTATGTTACAGGGATGTATAGCTATAATAGTGAAAGTGTGCCTTCCGAGATGGTTACGATTGAGTATACCTCAACAGGCATTAATACTATTTCTAAAGAAAATACCATTACCAGGCTTGGTAATAATTATCCCAATCCATTCACCAATGAAACCATTCTTAGGTATTCAGTAAAAGACGATATCAATGTCCTCATCGTGATCTATAACCTTAATGGCCAGAAAGTAAGGACACTGGTTGATCAAAAAGTTCTTGCCGGTGATCATGAAGTAACCTGGAGGTGTATTGATGATTACGGAAAGAGAGTTCAGGAGGGATTATATATCTACAAAATGGTTGCCGGAAATTACTATAGAACCAGAAAGATGGTTTTGTTATTCTGATTAGTGCACTTTTTCTTCCATTACCTGCAGCACTTCGTAGGTATCTGCATCATAAACAAAAGCTACGATCGTACAATGTTCCGAAACCCATTCATCATCTAATATCATTTTATACGAATTAATAAATTTAGAAGCAGATTCAACAATTTCATCGGAAGAGGATATGGCTACCCCCCATGGAGAGTTAATATCACCCCGTAACATATGCTCGTGTTCATAATCTTCAATAACAGGGGTTGGCCCTATCTGGCTGTCATTGTTCCTTTGAGGTGAAATTATGCCGCTCTCGGTCAACACCACACACAACTTCAGGTTTTGAGATTTATCAACCAAAAATTCGGTTTGAACATGCGTACATAACTTCCTCTCTGTAGTATCGTAATCATTGATGATTTGGATATCCAAGTCGGGAGCTTTTGCCAGCTGTTCAATCACCCTTCCACTCCATGCACCAGGAGACAGAATATTAGAATTAGAAAGGTATCCTGTTCTGTCGACCATCCCATTTGGATTGCCAACTGTACTAATTCCAAAAAAGTTATCCCATATTGTACCGGCCTCAGTACGGTAATCAGCAGGAAATACACTACCGGCAGGTTCGGCAAAATACCCGGCATGGACTGCAATAACAACTAATTGTTCACCGTGGGCTTCAAGCAAATCATGAGCGAGAACAGCTGCAGCGGGACAATTTACACAGGTATGCCCTGTATAGTCTTCCAACAGCACCCGCTTCACAGGATTATGATTATGTAAGAATTCAGGAACCGGACACTCAGTTGTGTCAACAGCGCCACCAACCTCCTTCAGGTAGGGTTCTTCAATCTTATCACAAGTTGTAAGAAAAATCAGGTTAAGTGAAAAAATAAAAACAATTATTTTAAAGAATTTCATCATACGATCATTTATTCTGAAATAGTTAAAAACTACTTGAAAGTGTTAACGTCAATCCATTGGAAGCAGGGACATTTCGACAAACACCACCTACACAAAGTATTCCCTCCCGCTGACGGCCATAGCTCAAAGCCAGGCGGCTGGATCCTTTATTAAATCCACACGCAACATTATAAAAATGAAATCGCTTGTCAGGATCGGGGTTTCCAAAATTATATTGATCAAATACTGCAAAGAACCATTTGGGAGCGATAGTGTACTCCAGTAAGGCCATAGCCCAATCGCCATCGTCCTGCTTCGTTGTGAGGTATTGCAACTCCATTCTCAATGAACGTTTCGGCTTAATTTTATAGGTCATATCAGCAACGATTGTATTTGCATACACATCAGGATCACCCGTGTGTCCTTCTATCACAGCTATATTATACATCTGATACAGATAGAATAAGACAGCCTTAAACTTTTTACTAAACTTATGGGTTATTACAAGGTTAAATTCATCATAATATTTCTCATCACCAATACCGAACAGGGTTGAATTATAACCAAGCGTCCCACTTTCTCCAATAGGTATTGTATCATTTATGGCTGTACGACTGATATCCGAAGTAGTGGAATACAAAACATTAATGGTTGTTCCGTATTTACCACCCAATTTGGTTTTCTTTGGAATCGTGTAGGTTACCTGGCCGTGAAAACCAACTTCCCCGTTTGGTTGGGAGGCATATGGATACGTAGAAGCAAGGCCATACGAATGTTGATCAGTTAATGGGGGGAGAAAATTGATATCCAGGGCACTGCTTGTCTCTGTCCTTTTGGATTTAAAACTTTCATTATCGATATACTTGGCATTGAACGATATACCAAGTCCCTTTCTCGAATAAGAAGCATTTAAAAGAATTGATTGTCCGTTCTTATAAATATAATCATTAACGGCTGACGGGTCGTTAAATTTATAGGCATACTCGCCTGAAAAATTTAGCCCACCATTAATTAAATTAAACCGCATAGCCCATGTGCCTACATTTAATGGAAGAACAAGTTTATGCGTAGCATCAATCATAATATCTTCATCGGGCTGGTATTTGCTAACAAAGCTACCACCCACGGAAAGCCTCGTTTTCTTCTCACTCAGGCTGGAAATAATATCATTAATTGAAAAATCACCATCAATCCCTCTCACTGTGCCCGGGCCTTTATTCCAAAAATAACGCTGTTTACCAATCACTCCTTTTAACAATATCCCATCAGTAGGAGCATAAACGACCCTAAATCCATCAATGGAATTATCATAGCCCAAATTCCATTCCTCATAACTTCTGAGTACCAAGCCATTACCAAATTGCTCGTAGAAGTTACCGGCAGTTAATTCAAAATTATCCTTTTTAAAAGAAACAAAACGGTAAGGTATACCCTGACCTTCATACCTCGGATCAAAACCAAGAATC
>CBDUSM010000137.1:0-4767 GCA_965369825.1 uncultured Bacteroidales bacterium | reverse complement strand
ATCTGATGGCCACTGTTTTTTCTAAAATTATTAAAGGAGAAATTCCCTCTTATAAGATTGCTGAAAGTGATGATTTTTACGCATTTCTTGATATAAACCCGTTAGCAAAAGGACATACATTGATTGTTCCGAAAGAAGAAATAGATTATCTTTTTGACATTGATGATGAATTATATAAAGAATTATTCGTTTTTTCAAAAAAAGTAGCCGTTGCAATTGAAAAGGTCATTTCATGCAAACGTATTGGTATAGCTGTAGTAGGGCTTGAAGTTCCACACGCACATATCCATCTTATCCCATTAAACCATATTTACGATATTGACTTCAAAAAGCCAAAACTCACAATGGCGCCCGAAGAGTTTATGAAAATTGCTGAAGAAATCAGAAAAGCCGTTGGCTAGCGCTATCTATTAGAATCTTTTTCCCTGGAAATATCTCAATAGGCTCTGATATTTCTCCCTTCAATATAATTTATGAAAGCCCTGTTAACAACCATATTACCACCTGGCGTTGGGTAGTTACCTGTAAAATACCAATCACCCGTATGATCCGGACAGGCATCATGGAGATCCTCTATAGTTTGATAAATGACTTGAACGCCTGCCCTAATATTGGGTGGGGTAAGCAGTTCTGAAATTTTTTCTGAGATTTGCCTGGCTGAAAATGGCTGATATATTTTTTTTACGTGATTTTTTATTTTTTCTTTTGGAAGTCCTTCCTGGCTTTTTGATAAGTTGTATACCTCATTGATGATATTACTGATTTTATTTTCTTTAAGTAATTCGATAGCAGCCTGGAATGCTATGAAATCAGAAATTTTTGCCATGTCAATGCCATAACAATCAGGATATCTGATTTGAGGTGCAGAGGAAGCAATAATGATATTTTTTGGCCCTAACCTGTCCAGTATCCTGATGATGCTCTGTTTTAGAGTAGTCCCTCTAACAATTGAATCATCAATCACAACAAGATTATCAATGTTTTCTCTTATTGAGCCATAAGTAATGTCATATACATGCGTAACCAGGTCATCCCTATGCGAGTCCTGTGCAATAAAAGTTCTGAGTTTTATATCCTTAACAGCTACTTTTTCTACTCTCGGTCTTAAATTTAATATCTTTTCAAGTTTTTCTGGTGAAATATCGTTGCCCAGTTCAAGGATTTTATCTTTCTTAATACCATCGCAAAACGAGGTAAGGGCAACTTCTAAACCATTAAATGCGTCGATAGCGGTATTAGGGATATATGAAAAAACTGTATTTTCCAAATCAAAATTAATGGCCTCAAGGATAGGTTTTGCCAAGGCCTTTCCAAGATTTTTCCGTTCATTATAAATGTCAATATCTGTCCCACGTGAAAAATAAATCCTTTCAAAGGAGCAGGACTTTTTTTCCAATGGCTTGATGCAAAGGTGCTCCCCAAACGATCCATCCTTTTTTATGATCAGGGCATGGCCAGGTTTAACTTCTCGAATCTTATCAAAAGCAACATTAAAAGAGGTTTGAATAACAGGACGTTCCGATGCAGCGACAATTACTTCATCATCAGCATAATAGAATGCCGGACGAATGCCTGATGGATCGCGGAGCAGAAAAGCATCTCCATGACCCAGTAACCCTGCAAGAGCATACCCACCATCCCATGTTTCACAGGCATTCTGCAGGATATTTTGTATGCTTAACCGCTCAATTATTTTATTGGTGATTTCCTGTTTCTCGTACCCTTTACGTTTTAATTTTCTGTACAATTTTTCATTTTCATCATCCAGATAGTGCCCAATCATCTCAAGGATTGTAATAGTATCGGATGTTTCAATAGGATACTGGCCATAATTGATCAGCCCCTCAAAAAGTTCATTGACATTCGTCAGGTTGAAGTTTCCTGCAAGCACCAGATTACGTGTTTTCCAGTTATTGTAACGTTGAACAGGGTGAAGATCAGCCACATCATGTTTTCCAAAAGTTCCGTAGCGTAAATGGCCTAATAAAAGTTCGCCCGTAAAGGTTACATGGCTCTTCAACCATTGTACATCCCTGAGGCGGGCAGGTGTCTTTTCTTTAATGCCTGAAACATTGTCGTAAATTTCATTAAAAATATCATGTAAGGCTGAATTTGAATTGGAACGTAACCTGTCGATGTACTTATTTCCTGGTTCAAGATCGAACTTTACACAGGCAATACCCGCCCCATCCTGGCCTCTGTTATGCTGCTTTTCCATCAATAAATGCAATCTGTTTACACCGTATAAAGCAGTGCCATATTTTGAAAGGTAGTATTCCAGAGGCTTAAGCAAACGGATCAGGGCGATTCCGCATTCGTGTTTGATTTGTTCACTCATTGAATAATCAGGTTTAGTTGTTTTGCAAATTTAGTTAAATTGACAAACCCACAACTGTCAAAAGTTTATTATCAAAACATATCAATAAATCCGGTTTACATATGCGAAACTATTCATATATTTGCTTGCATCTATAAATCACAATTAATAATTATGAAGAAACAGACATTTATAATTGGTTCAGCATTTATTTTTATTTTCAATGTTGCTTTTTCACAGGTCGACAAAAGCGACTGGGAAGAAGGTACTCCTGATGGATGTACTTCCATAACAGCTGGCAAATTGGCAACAGCAGATGGTTCTGTCATCACTTCACATACTGATGACAGTCACCGCACACGCTCGTGGATCGATATTGTTCCGGCTATGGATCACAAAAAGGGAGAAACAACTCCCATGTATAAACGAACAGCTTGTGATACATTGGCCATGCCGGCATACAACCACAAACTAATTGGAGAGATCCCCCAGATTGAACATACATTCGGTTTTATCAATACTGCTTACCCTTGCCAGAATGAGCATCAGGTTGCTATTGGCGAATCAACTTTTGGCGGCAGAGAAGTGCTTCAGTCTGATAATGGATTGATTGATTGTCAGCGTCTTTGCCAGTTAATGCTGGAAAGATGCACAACAGCCCGTGAAGCCATAACCCTGGCAGGTGAACTCACTGCGGAATATGGTTGGAATGATTCAGGGGAGTGCCTTACCATTGCAGATAAAAATGAAGTATGGCATTTTGAAATCCTTGGACCTGGAAAAGGAAACAGGGGATCGATCTGGGTTGCTCAGCGGGTACCGGATGATCATATTTCTGTAAATGCCAATGCCAGTACAATTAAAGAGATCGACCTTGATAATCCTGATTTTTTCATGGCTTCCGGCAATATTTATCAGGTTGCCATTGATAGTGGATGGTGGAACCCCGATAATGAGGTCTTTCGATTTTGTTATGCTTATGCACCTCATAGCCGCACTTCCTTTGCATCTAGAAGGAGAGAATGGCGTGTGTTTGACCTGGTTGCGCCCTCACTTAATTTGGATGCAAATGCAGAAAATCATCCTTTCTCAGTCAAACCTGATAAACCGGTAACGCTTGAGAAACTTGTCACTATATTTAGGGACTACTACGAAGGAACACCTTTTAATTTTGTCAAAGAGATTACTGTTACGGATGACGATGGAAAAACAATTATTTCCCCTCTTGCTAATCCACATATGCCTTATGATATGAATAAAGTATTCAAAATTAATGGTGGTTGGGGTTGGAGAGGTGAACGGACCATTGCACGATGGTATACTATGTATGCTACTATTATCCAATGCCGCAATTGGTTGCCGGATGAAATAGGCGGGGTAACCTGGCTGGCGATGGATAACGTTTCTTCATCCATTTATATCCCTGTTTATTCGTCTGTTACAGATCTTCCCCAACCGTATAAAACACCGGGCAGGGTAAATGGGTATACGCATAAATCGGCCTGGTGGGCTTTTAATCGCCTGGGAACACTTACAGCCCAGCGCTGGGGAGATATGAGGCATGATGTTGATGCGGTTTGGGTTCCCTGGCAGAATGATTTGTTTGAAAATCAAAAAGGGATTGAGGATGAAGCCCTGGAATTATTTAATTCCGAAAATCCTGAAAGAGCAATAGAATTTTTAACAAAATATACAGATGAGTGGGGGAGTAAGGTTGTTGAAAAGGCTTGGGATCTGGGAGATTTCCTTTGGACTAAATATGATGAAAAATTTTAATTTCTCACAGATTACAATGATTTAATGCTACAATGATTTAATGCTTCAATGTGAGAATGCTACAATGCTTTGACATTATCATTATCCCATTACATCATTAGCTCATTACTTCATTACCTCATTAAATCATTTCTCTTTTTTACTATAGGTTGAATTTTTTGCTTTTGACATTATTTTGGTTATTTCAATTGCTTCCATCAGAAGCCTTTCTAACTCCTTATCTTCATTTGACAAGGTTGAATCTTTTATTACTTCCAGCCAATATTCTGATTCATCAGCTTCTTCTACCACAATGCATATTTTGCTGAAAAATTCATTTCTAGATCTTGCTTTGCATGCTGCCCGATAATTTGCTCCCGTTGATGTTGCTGATTTAACAAGTTGGTATGTAATAACAGATGATGCCTTACTAGTTTTTAATGATTCGCAAAACCGAATCACATCCACAGCAAATCTCTTAGTTCTTTTTTTCATCTTTTCAATGAATATTTCTTTTTCTGTCATACCCTATCTTTATTATTTCATTCCATTATTATAGCATTAAATCATTAATCCAAAAACCACTAAAACGTGACCCTGTCTTTTCCAAAAATCAAAGATTAAACAAAAATTTGTTTTTAATCAAAGCATTGAGTAATTTTACTCAGAATATTGAGTAATTTGTATAAAATGTT
>CBDUSM010000136.1:0-4776 GCA_965369825.1 uncultured Bacteroidales bacterium | reverse complement strand
AGTCCGTGCGATAAATGATGCTTCGGTCATTTCTACATTATTTACTGTTGCAGGTTATACCTATGGGCCTTTGCTGGGGTTGTTTGCTTTTGGGTTGTTCACAAAATACCGGGTTATGGATAATTTCGTTCCAGCCATTGCTATTCTATCACCTGTTATTTGTTATATTTTGAGTTTAAATGCCGAAAAATGGTTCTGGGGGTATCATTTTGGTTTTGAATTATTGCTTGTCAATGGCCTGATCACCTTCATCGGTTTATTAATTGTTAATAAAGGTAGAAACCGTAAGTAGTGGATATAAATATTTGATTGTAATTATTACACTAAATGACCTACATGAGTCCCTCATTTCTCATTTGAAAAAATGGTTGGTTTTACGGTTATCATTACGTAAGCCCAGTGTGACAATTGTCCCGAAAGAGCATTAACATTTCTCATAATCTCCAACGTACTGGTTGGGAGAAAGAATGAAAATCCAGCCTCAACATTCATATCTTTCCGGATGGAGTATCTATATAAGAAATCTACTTCGGAGCCTAAAGATTTTTCAAGAGTTTGTAAAGCAGGCGACCCGGCAGATGCGGGGTCAGCAATCATGTGTGTAAGGGAGAGATAGTGATAATCAACTCCAAAATTATGTTTGTCGGAAAGAGTGTAACTCAATTTAAGATAGATGTCGATTAACCCTGCATTTGCTGTACTTGAGGGAATATGGCTGAAGTAATCCATATATCCATAATATTTATGCCGGGCCCCGTATAGAATATCAAACAGGTGATCTTTTTCATGGTATGAGGGATTATTGTTGGTTGTATCTTGCCCGGAGATGTAATCAATGCCAGCACCTAATTTGAATTTGTTAGATTTATAAAATGCTTTTGCTGAAAGAAAATAAGCACTGACTTCCTTTCCGTATTGACTCTTTCCATTCTGGTAATATCCTGTTCCGGATGCCTCAAAATGCTTCTCTTTGAAAAAAATGTTCAGGCCATATGTGCCACGCATGTAAATGGTTTGAGTATTTCTTTTTTGATATCCGGAGGCAAGGGTGATCACTGAGAAGTTAAGATGGTCATCTAAACGTTGTTTATAATAGATAAAATTAAGTGTTTTTATCCGGTCGAAAGGATATTCACTGGCAAAAATATCCTCTTTGCTGTTATTGTATGAACTACAAATATCTAATTGCCAGTTGGATTTTGCTGCACTAAATAATACGGCATCGTAAGCAATCGATAGCTGATTCCAGTTTCTTTTAGATAGTAAGCGCCCATCATCATATGACAGAAATTGCCGCCCCATCTTTATGGATAGTCCTGTGTTTGAGAAAGGTATTTCAATCCATGCTTCTTTAAGATCAAGGCTTGCCGGGTCGCCGAATACTCCGGTAGGGCTTACTAATGTTTCATCACCCCAAACCCTAACGTCTTGTACGGATATTCCAATGTTAAAAAAGTTTGAGTTATACAAGAGATTTAGGCGCGTTCGCTGGCTAACGAACAGGGCAAAGTCCTTTGATGTTTCGATAGGGAATCTGTACCCGTTTCTGTATTCGAGGCGAGGCCTGATCTCGGCTGTTACTATTACTTGTGCTTTAGCTTCTTGCGCTATTATCAGTAAGACAAGCATGATTACATTTACAAATATGATTTTTTTCATTTTTTGGAATATTAATCTTCAAATGTATATATTGGTATTAATTAACCCGCAACCCGCAACCCGCAACTTGAGCTAATTAGTTAAACAATCCTTTTAAGTATGCTTTTGTTTTTTCCTGCTTTGGGTTGTTAAATATCTCCTGGGCATCTCCTTGCTCAATAACTTCTCCGAGATACATAAAAATAACATTGTCGGCAATACGCTTGGCCTGCATAAGCATATGCGTGACAACAATAATTGTGTAATGCTCTTTGAGCTCTATAAATTGTTTTTCGATGGCCTCACTGGAAAACGGGTCTAAAGCGGATGTGGGTTCATCGGCAAGAATTATCTCGGGGTCAACAGCCAGGCCGCGAGCCAGGCATAATCGTTGTTGTTGTCCTATCGACAAAGTCGAAGCCGGTTCTTTAAGCCTCTCTTTCACTTCATCCCACAAATTTACCAGTTTCAAATAGTGTTCAATCCTTTTATTAAGGAACCGTTTGTTTTTTCTACCACTGATCCTTAGGCCATAGGCAACATTATTATATATATTCATTGGTAAAGGGTATGGCTGTTGACTCAGCAAGCCCATTTTTTGACGAATTTTTGTCAAATCCTGCCGCGTTTGGAGGATATTGTCATTGTCAATTATTATTTTTCCATCAACTTTTACATCAGGATAAAGATCGATGAGCCTGTTCATGCTTTTTAGCAGCGTAGTTTTGCCACAGCCTGATGGCCCTAAAATAACCGTAATTTTTTTTGGGGGAATTTCAACATTGATGTTTTTTAGGATATGTTGTTTCCCAATATATAGGTTCAGGTCTGAAATAGTTATTTTAGCTTGATTATCCATTGACTTACGAAATTTTGTTTTTATAATATTTTGCTGAGAAAAAACGTGCCAACAAGCTGATGATTAATATTATTATAGTAAGAATTAAAGCCGCTGCATAGGCCCTGTCTTTAACCTCCGGAATAGGAGAGGATAACTGAAAAAATATTGCTAACGGAAGAGTAGCAGTTGGCTGTGATAACGAAGTAGGGATATAATCGGTGTACCCTGTTGTGAATAAAACCGAAGCTGCGTCTCCTATGGCACGCCCAAATGATAGCAGTACAGCAGTTACAATGCCCGGAATGCACTGTTTTACGTACACACGGTAAGCTGTTTCAGATTTAGTAGATCCCAATGAAAAGGAGGATTCAAGCAGTCCCCTCGGTATTGTTTTTAATACTTCATCAATTGATCTGATCATAATTGGAATGATAAACAAAGTAACTGTAATAGTACCTGCCAATAATGATGTTCTGAGGCCAAAATAGATCATAATAGAAAAGCCAAAAGCACCATATACAATGGAAGGAATGCCCCATAAGAGATCGAGAAAAAAACGTATTGTGTTGACAAGCTTTTTATATTTGATTAAATGAATATTCATAAATAATGCCACAGGCAGGCCTATAACAAAAGCCATAACAGAAGACCCGACTGCAAGATATAAAGAGCCAATGATGGCATTTAGTATACCCCCTTCCTTTCCAAAGTAAAAGCCTCCCTTTGGTGTTTGTGATATCATTTCCCAGGATAAGGCCGGAAGGCCATTTACTAAGATGCTGATTATGATTGTAATAAGTGCAATGGCTATGATACATGTAGAAATAAACATGATAGTTCTAAAAAACCCAACTTCAATTTTTTGCCCTGTTTTCATTTCAATTTATTTATTTTTTTCAAGGCTAATAATGGCCAATCTGGAAACAAGATTAAAAAACAAAACGACGACGAACAGAACTAATGCAGCCAGCATTAATGCCGAGTCATATAATGGTATTGATAACATTTCTCCATAATTATTTGCTATGAGTGCCGGAAGCGGATAACCTGGTTGAAAAATTCCTTTCGGGATTTTAGCTACATTTCCCACTACCATTAGTACGGCCATAGTTTCTCCAAATGCTCTTGACAAGCCTAATCCAAATGCGGAAACAATACCCGGAAATGCTTTTCTTACAAGAACAAATTTAGTGGTTTGCCATTTACTGGCGCCCAATGATAATGAAGCTTCTGTAAGTTCATGAGGAATAGTTTTAAATACTTCAATAAGGATGTTTAAAATGAAAGGAATGATCATAACTGATAAAACGATTGCTCCGGCAATGATACTATATCCTGATATTTCTTTGCCAAAAAAAGGGCCGATGTACTTAGAGATTAACGGCACAATTACCAAAATACCCCATACCCCATAAACTACTGAAGGAATCCCTGCCAGGATATCAATGACAGGATGAATGATACGTAATACGTACCGGTCTGCGTACTGAGTTAAATGAATAGAACTTAGCAGGCAAATAGGAGCTGAAATCATCAACGCTAATGCCGTAACCCATAAAGAACTGATAATGAATGGCGAAAAGCCATATTTACCGGAAAGCGGTTTCCACTCTTTGGAAAAGATTAAGTCGATGATCGAGTAGTCTTTTAGTAAAAAAGATGATTTTATCAGAAGTCCAATTCCAATAAGAAATGGCAGAGATATTACCAATATGATACAAATCCTCATCCAATTGGTATGAAGACGGTTTCTGATATGCCTTTTTACTACAAAAAATCGCACTGTTTATGGGTTTTTCTTAAGCATACGTTGTTCTGACCTGATCATTTTTTTTGATAGCTGAACATATCCGCAATCTGTTACGAATTGTTGCCCGTCAGTTAGTATCCACCGGAGGAATTCCATAACAACCTGATTGGATGGTTTCCCATTTGAAACAAAGTAAAGATCCCTGGCCGGTGGTGATGGGTAAATATCGCTTTTGATGGCTTCCATTATATTATCGAGGTTGTCATAAAAATTCTCATTATCGTCAATCATTCCATTATTATTCAGATCAATAGGTACTACTTCCAGTCCTTCATATTTTTCCCGGGTATTCATATCATATATGTATATGATATTGTTGTAACCAATACCATAAATATCATTCTTTATAGCATCGGCTATTCCAGGGTCTCCAAAAACTCCGATTCCATTGAGGCTTTCCTGATCGTGGCCTAAAAATTCGCCCCACTTCTGGGCGGCACCACAGGCATCAGACCGTGTATAGATATTTAGATTATTTGTTATGCCG
>CBDUSM010000135.1:0-4790 GCA_965369825.1 uncultured Bacteroidales bacterium | reverse complement strand
TTAAGGTCTGATAACGAAAAATGCCGGAATAATTTGTAGTTAAGAATCCTCGGTATCCAGGTTATAGCAACTGCAACCAAAATATACCAGAAGAACTGATACAGAATTAAGTACCAGCAAACACTACCAATCCTAATCCTATTACAAAACAAACAAACATCAAAGCCAGCAACCTATTTGTTCCCTTAGGAGCATCCTTAAACTCTTTCCATATAAACACTCCCCATAGGGCGGCAATTAGTGTTGCCCCTTGTCCTAACCCATAGGAAATTGCATATCCTGCTTTTCCTGCTGCAATAATACTCAAAGACATGCCAATGCACCAGATAATACCACCAAGAAAACCTGTTGAATGAACTTTTAAACTACCGCTAAAGTATTGTTTATATGTTACAGGTTCTCCTTCAACAGGTCTCTTCATAAAAATAGTGTTGAAAATAAAGTTACTTGCCAATACGCCAATTGCCATGATGAATACAGCGGTGTATGGAGTAAGTTTCCCCAAAGCAGGATTTACAAAATCAGTGGACATAGAACTGGCAACAAACCTGTAAAACAATGCCATCAAAACGCCCGCACAAATGGATAAAATAATCCCTTTTGTTGATACCCTCTTTATAGTTTTAGCTAACTTTTTATAAGCAACAGCATCAAGAATAATTGCGATAGCTATCAATCCTATCCCGGAAAAAAGGATAACTGCATCACCATACGGTGCAGCGATATAATTAATTAACACACCGAAGACAAGGGCAATTCCAATCCCCACAGGAAATGCAACAGACATTCCGGCAATGGCAATAGCTGCAACCAGGAGTATGTTAGCCAGATTAAAAACCACACCTCCAAGAAATGCGTTGGACATGTTGTTCCATTCTGCCTGTTTAAGATCTTCAATAAAACCCCTCCCATTCTCTCCAAAACTTCCAAGTAAAAAGGCTGAAACCAGGGACAGAAACAGTATTCCAATTACATAATCCCAGTAAAAAAGTTCAAAGCGCCATGTTTTACCGGCAAGCTTCTGGGTATTTGCCCACGATCCCCAGCATAACATGGTTATTAAAGTAAAAACTATTGCCAGAGTGTAAGAAGGTACAATATACATGCTATGTAGACTTTAAGTTTATGAATTTATTTATCATAGGTCTTTTGTTCATCCGAATAAACAACAATATCTCCTAACCAAAGGTTATATCCCGGTTTGGGGTTATTAAGTTTCACCCTTACTTTATGCTTTTGTTTCGGCAGGTTATATTTCCAGCAAATATCATGTCTCCTGGTAGTAAAAGATGTAGGAAGTTTCACTGTTTCTGGTAATTCTTCATCAATAAAAATATCTGCGATATGGGTATAATCATCAACCATTTTATCATCTTTTTGTGACCTGCCTGTTAAGACAAATCCTGTTCCCTCAAATTCAAAAACATATTCAGAATTTTCTTTGTTCATCGTTTTCTTTCCCCAATCTACCTGTTTTCTTTCAACAGGGAAATGTCCTTCAAATGCCTGTTCAAATTTTACAGCTTTCGGTTTCTGAAGCCTGATTACCAGATTATCTTCATCAACAGTCCCTCCGTTTTGTTCAACCATCTGAAGAGCATGTTTATAGCCCATCTGGTAAACATCGTTTAGAGAAATTGAGGTATACTTAAAATCGATATCTTCAACTTCCGCAAGTCCCATTTTCCAATACTCTGGAATATTGTCATACCCCAATACAACCCCAAGAATCCCTCCGGCGCTTGCCGGATTGCAGTCAGAATCCTGTCCGCAACGTGTACTGATATCAACAGTTTTTCCAAAATCTCCTTCTCCGTAAAGAAGTCCGATCACTATATAGGCAGCATTAATTTTTGCATCAATATTAAAAGCCCTGAATACTCCATCAGGACACCCGATATCGGAAGACCATTTTTTTTCTACTTCAAACCATGTTGCTTTCCAGTCATCAGGATATTGATGATACCAATTAATTACATCATTAACACACTGATAAAACTGACTTTGCTCAGGAATGGTTTTTAATGCTTCACTTACGATATACTCTACATCATGGTAAATAAATGCGAGAGAATACATTGCTGCAACATACACACCACCATACCATCCGTCACCGTAGTTCATTATATGTCCAATCTTATCGCAAATCTCTGTTGCAGAATTGACCATCCCCGGTGTCATTAATCCGGCAAAATCAGCTTCAATCTGGAAATCGATATCATCAGCATGCGGGTTATTTGTCCAGTGTCCTGACTCCGGAGGATTAATCCCGTTGAGAATATTATATCGGGCTGCCTGATTTGCATGCCATAGCATATATTCAGCATTGGCGAATGCTTTTGCATGCGATAGTGCCGGAGCATCCAATCCTTCGTTTTCAAAAACCTCAACAAAAGTCAGGTCCATATAGATGTCATCATACAGCCCCGGAGCATTATCATACCAGCTTTTAATATATCCGTCATACCATGGTATTGGCTGGTACTCCTGTATCATTGTTCCGTTAAACCTGAATTCTGTCGGACCTCCGTAAGTACAACCAATTACCTGGCCTGCCCATCCTCCTTTAATCTTGTCTGATAATTTTGCCCTGGGAATAATAATTTCTTCACCAATGATTTGTACCGACCTGTTTTTTTGGTCTGTTTTCTCTCCGGCACAACCATAACTTATTAATAATATGATACATATAAAATACAATTGGTTTTTCATAGTATGAAAATTTTAATGGTAACTTAGAACATAGCTTCACAAATTAATTAAAAAAGCAATATTTGATTAATAATGAATTATTTTGCCACAGTAGTTTCATGCATCATTAAATCTTCAATTAATCCAGTGATTTGCGGAACAGGCATTTTTGTTACAACATATGCATGAGGACCGTTTTCAGAATTTTCCCATTCGTTATGCCCATCTTCAAAAGTAACAAATCTGCCTTTATTTATGTAAAAATAATTCTCATAACCTTTAACTGCAATCAGAACTGCGGTTTGGTCCCAACTCATCCTTCCGTTTTTGTCTTCTTCACTCTGTGGAATTGATATAGCAAATACATCTTTAACCGGGTTATTCTTACAGGGCATTTCAATTAACCTTAATCCTGTTTTGATCTGCACTCCTATTTCAAATCCAGTGAATAATATTTCAGTCGGCCATTGCTTTATTGCAATAATTGATTTTATTGAATCCATATACACATTGAATTCCATCCCTTCCGGAAACTTTCCACCCATACAAACCCATTTTTTAACCTTTTTTTCAATAAGTTTCTTTCCCGTAAGTGGACTTAATTCATCCGGTTCCGACATAATCAGGTTTCCCAGGTTAGTAAGAAAACCAACAGAAATAATTGTTACTGCAGTATCTTCCAGTTCGCTCAGGATTTTACGATATAATTTTACTGCATCGGGAGCTTCACCGGTTGACATCAGATCGTGAGGGTATTTTGCAATAAGCGAGTCAGGCCATTTTTGAAAAGCCCCAATATTTACTCCTTCAGATTTTGGGGCACCTATTGGAAGATCCGGACGTCCGAAATAGGTATTAATAACATCAATAGAAGGTGCTACAAGGTCATGTTTATTTGATGCCATTGTAGCAAGGATATTAATATATCCACTATCTGCAAACGCATGCAGTATAGCTAATGCCCCAACATCGTCATAATCCGGTCCGCAATCGGTGTCGAATATTACCGCTATTGGGGTTTGAGGTTTTTCCGCAATGTTTTTCTGACTATCTACGCAACCAGCCATTAAAACTACAATCCCAAGGATAAACATTTGTGAAACTTTTGCTTTCATAATTAATATCGATTTTATGTTTTTGCTCTCTTCTCCCCAACCTCACTCCTGTATGGTGTGGAAGTCTGTGCTCCAAGTCTTGTTACAGCAATTGAAGCCGCTTTATTTGCAAATTGTACGGCTTCCCTGATATTGAACCCCTCTGAAACAGCAACTGCAAGTGCACCATTAAATGTATCGCCGGCGGCAGTTGTATCAACAGCTTTTACTTCAGGTGCAGGTATTAATTCTGACAAGCTGTTTGTATGGACAAATGCACCATTCGCTCCCATTGTAATTATTACAATTTCAACATTTTTTTTCAGTAAAATTTGTGCAGCTTTTTTAGCTGTATCTGTATTGGTTACTTTCACTCCTGTAAGAATTTCTGCTTCTGTTTCATTTGGAGTAAGTATATATATTGTTTTCAGAATTGAATCAGATAGTTTTTGAGCCGGAGCAGGGTTTAGAATCACTCTCTTTTCGTTTCTGAAAGCAATTTGAGCTGCATATTCAACTGTTTCAATTGGAATTTCAAGCTGCAATAATACAATATCTGCCATCTCAATCTGCTTAATGGCTTTGTCGATATCATCAGGCTTAAGGGTCATGTTGGATCCGGGAGCAACAACTATACAATTCTCCGCCCGTGAATCAACAGTAATCAGGGCAACACCTGATGGGTTTTCCGGATCGACAACAATATTTTCAGTATTTACACCTTCCCTCCTGAGATTTTCAACAGATTGCTCCCCAAAAATATCATTTCCTGTTTTTGAAATAAAAGCAACATCACCCCCAAGCCTTGAAGTTGCCACAGCCTGGTTCGCTCCTTTGCCTCCCGGGTTCATTAAAAATTCCCCACCAAGGATGGTTTCGCCCGGCAAGGGTAAATGAATGGTTTTTATTACCATATCGGTATTTGTACTGCCTATTACAACTATTTTCATTTTTTTAATTAATGAGTTTTTTTAAACTTTTAATACAAAAATAAAACTAATAAAT
>CBDUSM010000134.1:0-4801 GCA_965369825.1 uncultured Bacteroidales bacterium | reverse complement strand
TCATTGGTTCTGGTAAGCTCTTTTAACGCCTCGTATGGATTGGGATAATTCTCTCTGCGCAGGATTGTTTGAATAGCCTCCGCAACAACAGCCCAGTTATTTTCCAGGTCATCCCTGATCTTATCTTCATTCAGGATCAACTTATTCAGGCCTTTTATAAGTGATTTAATGCCAATAATTGTATGGGCGAAGGGAACACCGATATTTCGCGTAACAGTGGAGTCGGTAAGGTCTCTTTGTAACCTGGAAATGGGCAACTTGGCCGACAAATGTTCAAACAGCGCATTAGCAATGCCAAAATTACCTTCCGAATTTTCAAAGTCGATAGGATTGACTTTGTGGGGCATGGCTGAAGAGCCTACTTCGCCTTTTTTTATTTTTTGTTTGAAGTATTCCATTGAAATATATGACCACATATCTCTGTCGAGATCCAGGAGAATGGTATTTATGCGTTTGAGATTGTCGCAAAAGGCAGCAAAATTGTCGTAATGCTCAATTTGAGTGGTAGTTTTTAAACGATTCAATTGAAGGGTATCCTCGACGAAGGCATCGGCAAATCCAAACCAGTCGATTGAAGGATAGGCAATATGGTGAGCATTAAAATTTCCGGTAGCCCCTCCAAACTTGGCCGAAAAAGGGATGGTTTGTACCAGCTTCATTTGTTGTTCTATGCGTTCAACAAAAACGTAAATTTCTTTTCCAAGAAGGGTAGGGGATGCCGGCTGACCATGCGTTCTGGCAAGCATTGGAATATTTTTCCAGTCAGTGGACAATTTTTTCAATAAACCCTGCAGATCTTCCAGTAAAGGGAGTAAAACATCCTGATATGCATCTTTAACCGAAAGAGGAATAGCGGTATTGTTAATATCCTGGGAAGTTAAGCCGAAGTGAATAAATTCAATGTATGATGTCAGGCCTAACTCATTGAATTTCTCTTTAACATAATACTCAACAGCTTTAACATCGTGGTTTGTTATTTTTTCTATCTCTTTTACTGCTGTTGCATCCTCAATAGAGAAGTTTAGATAGATGTTTCTCAGGTCATTAAAGAGGTTGTGATCAAAACTGTTAAGTTGATCGATCGGGATTGAACATAATGCAATAAAATATTCAACCTCCACGAGCACCCGGTCACGAATCAGGGCAGCTTCGGAGAAATAATTCCACAGAATATCTGTTTTATCCCTGTAACGTCCGTCAACAGGGGAGATGGCTTGTAATGGTGATATTTTCATTTGAATTGGTTTTATTTTTCAAAATTAACAAAATATTTGGGTTCAGGGGATGTCAGGTGTTACCCCCCCCATGTGTGCCTGTCAGGTGTTACCTCCCCAATGTGTGCCTGTCAGGTGTTACACCCCATGTGTGCCTGTCAGGTGTTACACCCAATGTGTGCCTGTCAGGTGTTACCTCCCCAATGTGTGCCTGTCAGGTGTTTCACCCAATGTGTGCCTGTCAGGTGTTTCACCTGACAGCCCAACTATGATTGTTGTGTGCCTGTCAGGTGTTACCCCCCCCAATGTGTGCCTGTCAGGTGTTACACCTGACATCCTATAACCAGACAACACAAAAAAAAAGCTTATTTTTGAAAATCATTTTTGACTTTGATCATGAACACATTTTTATCGAGGATTTCTGCACGGAAATTATTCGTATTTGGAGTATTACTGACATTTGCCCTTATCTGTTATGTTAATGTGATAGACGGCCCGATGTTATTTGATGACGAGCACTTTATTGAGAAGAATTTACTCATTCAGTCACTTGATAACATCCCGGATATCTTTACAACAAGCGTTACTGAAGGCGCCTACATCGGTAGTAATTTTTACCGCCCGAATCAGCAGGTTGTCTATGCTTTTTTATATCATTTTTTTGGATTAAATCCGGTTGCATATCACCTGGTATCCATTCTGTTGCACCTGCTTAATGCTTTTTTTGTTTTTTTGTTACTTGTCAGGCTTTCATTTAGCAAAAATGCTTCGTTAATCGCCTCATTGCTTTTCCTGATACACCCTATCCAATCCGAAGCGGTGAGTTATATATCCGGCTTGGCTGACCCTTTAGGATTATTTTTTTTATTACTTGGCTTGCTAAGCTACCATAAAGGGTTGATATCCCGGGACGGGATAACGAGATGGACAAGATTTGTTTTGAGTTTGGCCTTTTTTGTAGCGGCCCTTTTTACAAAAGAGAACCAGGTGATATTTTTGCCGCTTAGCATAATAGTTGGCATTTATACCTATGTTAATGAACAAAAAAGAGCTGATCCGTTTATTTTCATTTCAGCTTTCGTGCTTGTAGTGATGGCTTCTGCTTATCTTTTCCTCAAGTTGAGTGTTTTCAATTTTACCGGGGAAATAGGATTGACGGATGCAGAGAATATTTATACTGAGAATCTTTTTATCAGGCTATTGACGTTTTTGAGTATTCAGTGGGATTATTTCACAATGATCATATTTCCGTTAAGATTGAATTACGAGAAACCTTATATGGCATATGCCGATATTGTTACACTACGGTCGTTGTTTGGAGTATTGTTGGTACTAATAACTCTGTTTTTTACAATCAGGTTAAAAAAGCATCGAAAAATATTTCTAGGTCTCTCATGGTTTTTTGCCTCCCTAATGCCATTTTCAGGAATCATTCCCCTAAATGCCATGTTTCTTGAGCATTGGCTTTATGTTCCCCTGATTGGTGTTTTTATATTGATGGCTTCCATGTATGATTGGTTACTGGCAAAGGGGAAAAGTCAAATTCTGTTAATAATTCTTATCCCTGTTGTGATCTTATTTTCAATAAGGGTAATTTTCAGAAACAATGAGTGGTCAGATATTGAGCGTTTTTACCTAAATGAGCTGAAATATACAGATTCTTCTATCCGGATTTACAATAATCTTGGTATGTATTATGCTGATGAAAACCTTCCGGATAAATCGATTTATTATTACGAAAAGGCAATTGAAGCCGGTGATTTTTTCCCACAACCTCATCACAACCTTGCCAATCTGTATCATAATCGTGGTGATTTAAACAGGGCAATTGACGAACTGCACAAAGCGTTGATGATTGACCCAAATTTCATCTATAGCATAAGTAAACTTCATAATCTATATCTTGAAACGAATCAACCTGAAAAGGCGAGAGAAGTGTATATACTATTAATGAATGCTGATAAAGGGATAAGAAACAATCCTGATGATATTGAGAAAATATATTCTAATTAGCCTGATTTATGCACAAACTGTTGGTTAATAGAATTTGGATAGCCCCGCCTTGAAAGGCGGGGATTAATCAGGTTAAAATTTTACGTTGGAAAAAGTTTCTGAGATTACATCACCATAAACATGTCCAAATGTCATTAAGCACCATATCTGTAAGGCAACTATTTCATCTTTTTTAAGCCATCGGAATGACTTTTTCAGTTCTTTTCTGAATAAATCTTTGTTGAAACTAACTTTCTGCAGGATTGTTTTAGTGTACTCAAACATCGCAATTTCTTTGTTATTAATTGAAACAGATACAGTCATTTTTTATTGTGATATACTTACTAACGCATGTTTAGTTAATTTGTTTTACCGATAGGTAATGTTTTTTATTCTTCATAAACAGTACTGCCATAATCAACTGAACAGGCCGAAAAAAATCCAATAGCTCCATCGCTGATATTGCCCACAACATTTGCAGGCGGCCCCCCGAACATTGGGTTATGGTACCCGGACTCCTGTTGTGCCTCCCAGATAAAATAGGCATATTCTTCAGTAATCCGCGACATGCGTAAAGTGACTGTATCACCATTATGTAATTGTTCATTTGGATTCTCAGGGTCAAGCCAACCCACATTGATCCCGTTGACATATTGTCCGTTATACAGTTTATCGTCAACAACCCTTTTGTCCGATAGCGTATCAGTTATCATTATTTTGTTTTTTAGTATTTCGAACATATAGAAATCAGTGGTGGGTGGGTCTAAAGCATAACATAGCACTTCCCAAACCTCCCATCGATCTTCATATCGCAGCCCGATAGAATCAAGCGGGGCAACAGGGAACATCTTACAGTTTGCAGAATAAAGCGTTTGCCCATTGACCTCATCAGGGAGTTCAATGTCCAGTTGATACAATTCACCCGGAATTCCCTGTACGTCAGGGGCTGTGTAATAGCTCCCTGGTTCGGATTGGTTTTCTTGCAAATAATAGGTTGATGTAGCGCATGAAATGGTGACATTTGCATCCCTTACCGGCGGGTCGTCATTTTTTCCAAGGAAGTTGCTTGTCATTGATAGTTTAACCAGGTGAGCTTTTTTTTCGTTGGTTATTTCTCCCTCTACAACCAGGCGTGCATAAGTGTCATCAAGCTCAAGCTCAATTCTTTCAGTGCATCCGGTAAGGATGGTCAAGAAAAAAACCAGCTTTATTAGTTTCTTTTTTGCAAAGCTTATTTTTTTAGGGGTCATGTTAAAATTTAAAATTATACGTTATCGCAGGGATGATTCCAAAAAGATATGTTTTCTCAGCATATAGTTTTGCCGGATCATCTTCTTCCGGTTTGAAGTTTATTACCCAGGTGTTTTTCCTGTTATAAACATTGTATATTGATACGTTTAATTCGCCCCGCCACTTTCTATCTGCTTTTTGCCTGCCTTTGTATGTGACTGAAAAGTCCAGCCTGTGATAATCGGGTAAACGATATAAGTTTCTGTCGCTGTATATTGGCAGCCTGACACCCTGGTACCATGCGCCCCCGGTTGGGAAAGTAACGGGTGAGCCTGTAGCATATATCAAGTTCATCCCAAAGACAA
>CBDUSM010000133.1:0-4830 GCA_965369825.1 uncultured Bacteroidales bacterium | reverse complement strand
ATGTAAAAGATTTTTTTCACGTACATTTTTATCAAAATAGAGCTCCGGCAAAGGGTATACAACTGAAAGCTTAGCGGGAGCTATTGACCGTATCAACCACTTGTTTATCCGGTAGGAGGAATAAATGGCCTTATTTGTTAAGAAACTTGCATTATCAGGGTAATAATCTTTATTGATTTGATACTCCGTATTTACGTTTCCAGGGTGTGTGATACTCTCCCCCTCATCCTCTTTAGTAAAGAAACCGTAGAAATAAAAACCTGCAAGTAGAACAATAAAGTAAGGTGCTTTTTCAAGAAAAAGAGGTATGTTCAATCTCTTTTTATACAGATAATCAATGAGAAACAAGACCGCCGGCAATGTGATGGCCATAGATTTGCTTAAAAGGCTTAATCCGAACAGCAAACTCCCAATCACTATGTTTCTATATTTTTTGTTATCAAGATATCTCAGATAAAGCAACATGCTGCTTAAAAAGAAGAAACTGAATAAAACATCTTTTCGTTCTACAGCCCAGGCAACCGATTCAACCTTAACAGGACTTAAACTAAACAATACCGCGATTAATAAAGCAACCCAGTTGATGAATTTATATGATGGCGAAATACGATTCAGTATCCTTATCATGATCAGAAAAACCAACAGGGAATTTAAAATATGCAGGATCAGGTTGTTGGTGTGGTAAGCAACCGGATTTAAACCAAAAAAGTAGTATTCAACAGCCCAGGATAAATATACAATTGGCTTATACCAAGGCGTTAAAAAGCTTTTTTCGAAAATTGCAGCAACATGTTCTTTATCAAGACTTCGGATGGATGTATTTCCATAGATGAATTTTTTGTCATCGTAATCAACAAAATTATTTTCAAAAACGGGCAGATAACTTAAAAAGGTAATTGTTACTAAAAAAAGCGACATCAGAAAAAGAGGATTTCTGAATAGTTGCTTCACACCCTGATAAAAAGATTTTTTTTCTTTCATCACCTTTTTTTTTCGACCCTGCTTTGAGTTCGCCATAATTACTGCTTTAGTTTATAAAACATCAAAAAATTAACAAACTATTTCCATGCTTTTACAATTAGTCCGGTACCACTTTTATGTTTTAGGGCCAAATCAAGATAGTTCAAAACCAGCGAAAAAGGGAATGTGATCAAATAATAAAAAGGTAAAAGCAAAAAGAATGCTTTTGAAAAGCCAAGCATCAGAATTGGGTATTTCATAGATAGCCTCCAGGATATTTTTCCCGGTGAGCCATATGAGAATTTTGCCTCTGTATTACTGAAACCTGCTTTCTTGAGTTTTTCCTGTATCTCATCAATATTGTACCCATCCCTGACATGTTCATCGATAAATGATTCATGATCATGATCGTGCACATCAGATCCTCCCTGGTCGGAAGGAGTTGATATCAGTAACATTCCGCCATCTTTCATCGAATGATGGAAATTTTTGAATACAGTGAAGTCCTCAAGAATATGTTCCATTACATCTACGCATAAAATCAGATTATAGGAATTTTCTTTTTTATATTTCGTAAGATCACCTGTTTGGAAAGAAGGGTTATTCAGCTTGGTTTTTTCAAAGAAATCACGGCAATCCTGTACCTGTTCTTCTTTTACATCTATTGCGGTAATATTCCACGATTTCCAGTGAGAAGCCATAAAATAAGTATATTGCCCAAATCCCGAGCCCGCATCTAAAACTGTTTTTCCCCCCTGGTTTTTTTTCGCCCAATTTTTTAATTCCCTGCATATATGCCATGTACGAAGCAATAACAGGTCAAGTAGCTTATAAAACAGTATGCGTAACCATGGCGCTTTATTGAAAAAATTACCTAAACGCTTTTTTATTGGATCGTATTCCATGCTTATTAATAATGGTTAGTGTGATTATTTCTGATCATTGCCGTATTTATCATCATCAGCCAACAATCGTTCAATGTTTTCGATATAATCAAGCGAATCATCTTCAAAAAATTCAAGTTCAGGCACAACACGTAGTTGGTTCTTGATGTTGAAGCCTAGTTTTCTCCTGATATCTTTTGTCCGCTGTTTGATTTTTTTTGTTAATGCTTGCTTGTCTTTCATGCCAAAAAGGCTTAAAAATACCTTTGCGCTTGCAAGATCCTTTGTAATATTGACTTTAGTGACAGTAATCATTGCTCCCCCAAAAACATTTCGGCTTTCGAGTTGAAATATCTGTGCCAGGTCACGTTGTAACAATCGTGCAACCCTTAGCTGTCTTTTTGTTTCCATATCACAAAAGTACTATTTTGCTTTAATCTGAATGGTTTTTCTTTATATTTGCATCAATGAAAAAGCTTCATAAAGTTTTAAAATACATATTACCTTACTGGGGGTATGCCTCGCTGAATATTTTGTTTAATATTTTGTCGGTTTTTTTCTCCCTGGTCTCTTTTGCGCTGTTTATCCCGATTCTTCAAATGCTTTTTAAAACAACCGATATTCCGGAATTCGCCCCTGCATTGGATTTTCATAGCCTGGAGTCTTTAAAAATCAACTTTTATTATACGATTGGCCAATGGATCAATGAGTTTGGGGAGTTGAAGGTATTACTATACATATCGATTATTATTGTAATACTGTATTTTTTGAAAAACCTTTTCAGGTACCTGGCCATGTTTTTTTTGGCACCGGTACGAAATGGTGTTATTAAGGATATCCGGAATGAACTGTATATGAAAGTCCTGATCTTACCTTTATCCTATTATTCAGAGCAAAAGAAGGGAGACCTTATCGCCCGGATAACCTCTGATCCACAGGAGGTAGAATGGTCTATTATGAGTTCGCTTGAAGCGATATTCAGAGAACCTATTACCATCATCTCTTTTGTTATCACTCTATTTATCATCAACCCCTCATTAACTGCATTTGTATTGATCTTGCTTCCAGTCAGTGGCTTTTTGATTGGCAGGATTGGTAAAAGCCTGAAGAGGACATCGGTAAAAGGCCAGCGAAAAATGGGGGAGCTACTGGCAATTATTGAAGAAACTATTTCAGGGTTACGGATCATTAAAGCGTTTAACGCCATTAACGATGCAGCGGAAAACTTCGATGAAAATAATAACACGTATACACGGCTTATGATCAGGTTATACCGTAAAAGAGACCTCGCCTCCCCCCTCAGCGAGTTTCTCGGTGCCATTGTGATTGTTGTTGTTTTATGGTTTGGCGGAAGGATTGTTTTGAATCCTGAAACGTACCTTGATGCTGCAATTTTTATCGTTTACCTTGGGATTTTTTCTCAACTGATCCCGCCGGCAAAGTCTATGACCACAGCTTTTTATAATGTACAGAAAGGTGCCGCCTCTATTGAACGAATAGAACAGGTGCTGGATGCAGAAGAAGTCATTGTTGAAAAGCAAGATGCTAAAAGGATTGATGCATTTAAAGAAAAAATTGAGTTCAGGAATGTTAGTTTTACCTATACTCCTGACGATGAGAATGAAAGCATTGAAGTGTTGAAAAATATCAATATTAGCATCAACAAAGGCAAAACAATCGCCTTGGTTGGAGCTTCCGGTGCAGGCAAGACTACAATCATTAACCTGCTCCCTCGATTTTATGACACAACCAAAGGAGAGATCTTTATTGATGGAACACCCATAAAAGATTTTGTTATTTCGGATGTCAGAGGATTAATGGGCATTGTAACCCAGGAGTCCATCCTTTTTAATGATACGGTTAGTAATAATATCGCTCTCGGAAAAAAAGATGCTTCCTATGAGGAAATTGTTGCATCGGCAATGGTGGCTAATGCTGATGGATTTATTAAGGAGCTCGAAGATGGGTATCAAACGAATATTGGCGACAGGGGTGGAAAATTATCGGGAGGCCAGCAGCAGCGAATTAGTATTGCCAGGGCAGTGCTGAAGAATCCACCGATCCTATTACTCGATGAAGCTACATCTTCTCTTGATACCGAGTCCGAACGATTGGTGCAGAATGCACTGGAAAAACTCATGGAAAACCGGACATCCATCGTTATAGCTCATCGCCTTTCTACCATAAAAAAGGCTGATGAGATAATCGTTCTCGACAAAGGGGAGATTGTTGAAAAGGGAACCCATAGTGAATTGCTAAAATTAAACGGCGTCTATAAAAAATTACATACCTTGCAAAGCTTCGATTGATAAAAAATGATTTGAAAATGACTCAGATTAAAAATATGATCAGGCAACTTTCTAAAAAATACCTGCCTGAAATTATCGAGATACGAAGGCATCTTCATGCCTATCCTGAATTGTCAATGCAGGAATTTAAAACCTCCGGTTATATTGCATCTTTCCTTACAGATCTTAATATTCCTCTCCGTCGTGGTATTGCCAAAACAGGATTGACCGGGTTAATAGAAGGGAAAAATCCTCTATCGAAAGTGATTGGTTTGCGTGCCGATATGGATGCTTTGCCTGTTCAGGAGCTAAATGATATACCATATAAATCAACAGTTAACGGTGTAATGCATGCTTGTGGGCATGATGTACATATGGCTTCTCTTCTTGGGGCTGCAAAAATTCTTAATGAGTTAAAAGATGATTTTGAGGGCAGCGTTAAATTGATTTTTCAACCTTCCGAAGAAAAATATCCTGGCGGAGCAATTAGGATGATTGAAGAGGGTGTGCTGAAAGACCCTATTGTTGAAAAAATATATGGACTGCATGTGTTTCCTGCATTACAGGCCGGGAAAGTGGGAATGAAAGAAGGTAAATATATGGCATCGACCGATGAGTTGTTTTTCACCGTTAAAGGACGTGGAGGCCACGGAGCTACTCCTGACCTTAATATTGACCCTATAGTTATAGCGGCTCAT
>CBDUSM010000132.1:0-4848 GCA_965369825.1 uncultured Bacteroidales bacterium | reverse complement strand
CATGGCAGCTGCCTGGAAATTGCCTGTAGTATATGTATGTGAGAACAATCTCTTCGGCATCTCCGTTGATTTACGCAAGGTAACTGGCAACCCTAATATTGCTGATCGGGCTTTCGGCTATGGTATTCCGGGAGTAGCAGTCGATGGCAATGATATCCTGGAGTTCACGATATCGTTGAAGCAGCTCTTTTATGCGTTGTGCCATGTTGTAATGCTCTTCACCTACTATGTCAGGTGAGAGAATTCTGGAAGTAGAGTCAAGCGGGTCAACAGCAGGATAAATTCCCAGTTCGGATATTTTACGGCTTAAAACGGTTGTTGCATCAAGGTGTGCGAAGGTTGTTGCCGGGGCCGGGTCGGTCAGGTCATCAGCCGGGACATAAACGGCCTGCACGGAAGTGATTGAACCCCGTTTGGTAGAGGTGATCCGTTCCTGCATAATACCCATTTCTGTGGCGAGTGTTGGTTGATATCCTACAGCTGAAGGCATACGCCCTAATAATGCCGATACTTCCGATCCTGCCTGTGTAAAGCGAAAAATATTATCAATAAAGAAAAGAATATCATTTCCGCTGGACTGGTCACCTCCATCCCTGAAATATTCAGCAATGGTTAGTCCTGAAAGGGCAACACGCGCCCTTGCTCCGGGAGGCTCGTTCATTTGACCGAAGACAAGGGTAGCCTGAGATTTTTTTAGCTCGCTATGGTCGACCTTTGAAAGGTCCCAACCTCCTTTTTCCATATCTTCCATAAATTTGTCGCCATATCTGATAACCCCCGACTCGATCATTTCACGCAGGAGGTCATTCCCTTCCCTGGTGCGTTCTCCAACTCCGCCAAAAACCGACATCCCGGTATACTTCTTGGCAACGTTGTTGATCAACTCCATTATGATAACCGTTTTACCAACACCGGCACCGCCAAATAAACCGATCTTACCACCCTTGGAATAAGGTTCAATGAGGTCAATAACTTTAATACCAGTCAGTAGTACCTCCTGCTTTGTAGTTAGGTTCTCAAATAGCGGAGGGTCTCTATGTATGCTGTAGGAATTTTTTTTAGAGACAGGCCCAAGGCCGTCGATGCTTTCACCAATAACATTAAACAGGCGGCCTTTAACATCTTCTCCAACGGGCATGGAAATGGGCTTACCCATAGAAATAACTTCCATACCACGTTGCATACCATCTGTTGAATCCATGGCTATGGTCCGTATTGTGTGTTCGCCGATATCTTGTTGGCATTCAAGTACGATGGTATGCCCTTCAATGTTCTTAACTTCAAGGGCATCGTAAATATTCGGCAGCTTACTATCTTCATCAAAAATTACGTCAACAACCGGACCAATGATCTGGAATACTTTTCCTTTGCTTAAATCAGACATAAAGAGTATTGTGTTTTATTTGTCAGTTGGTACTTGTTTATTGAAATTCCCAGCTTAACCTAATTAGGAAATAAAAAGTTTGCACAAAGTTAACAACAATATTATTTTATCTATATGATTGGTAAATTTTTTTATACCTCCTCGCCAGCAACACCTCTAACTTTGTGTGTTTTGGGCTTAAAAAAACGTTTCTGGAACAGGATAAGCATAAAGACTCCAATAGTAATAACTGAATCGGCAATATTAAAGACAGGGCGGAAGAAAATAAAACCCTCTCCTCCCCAGTATGGTATCCATTCAGGGTAATGCCCATTGATAATTGGGAAATATAGCATGTCAACAACTTTCCCATGAAGGAAGCTGCTATATCCTCCACCGGGAGGCAAAAAAGTGGCAGTATGGAAATAATTACTCCCATTGAAAATCATACCGTAAAATGCACTATCGACAATATTTCCCAAAGCTCCTGCAATGATCAGGGAAATGCTAATGATAAGCCCGGGGTGTGCTTTTTTGGAGGTTAATCGGTAAAGATATATTCCAATCAGGAGGATGGCTATAATTCGGAAAATGCTCAGGAATAATTTACCTGAAGGACCAATAAGTTCCATTCCGAAGGCCATGCCATTATTTTCGGTAAAGTGAATGATGAACCAGTTTCCCCAAATATGTATCTCCTGGCCAATATACATATGGGTTTTGATCCAAAATTTTAATATCTGGTCCAGCAGTAGAACCAGCGTAATAATGAACAATGGTTTTTTCAAGATGAAAAATTGATAACGTTAAAATGCATACATGCGGATTAAGGCCTGATTATGTTCTGATTCAGCTTGGCATCAATGCTGAGCGTAGCATGGGGAACACTTCTGAGGCGTTCTTTGGAGATCAGCTTACCTGTAGCCCTGCAAATACCATAGGTTTTATTTTCAATCCGGATAAGTGCATTTTCAAGTGAATTAATAAATTTTTGTTGCCGGGAAGCAAGCCGGCTGTTTTCTTCTTTAGAAAGGACACTATAGCCCTCTTCGAGCACCTTAAACGTAGGGGAAGTGTCGTTGGTTCCGTGTTCATCGCTGTTGGTATATGCTTCAGTAAGCATTTTCAGGTCATTACGGGCTTTTCTAAGTTTCTCCATAATTATCACCTTGAATTCTTCCAGTTCTTCGTCGGAGTATCTGGTTTTTACTACATTTTCTTTTTTCATAGTTCTCAGGGTTTAAAAATTATCAACCATCGAATTATTTATATCAACTGATTTTTTCAACAGAAACGAATGTTTGTATGTCGTCTGTTAATTTTACGAGTTGTTTATTATCAGATTCGATTTTGTTACAAAGGTCTAATGATTCGGCCAGTGTTTCCGAACAAATATATGAATAATTATTATTAATAGCTGCATCAATTTCACTGTTTTTTTCAACCATCAGTAATATTCTGTCGGTTACTTCAAAGTTTTTATCTTTTCGAAGGTTTTGTATCCTGTTGACAAGCTCACGGGCAAGGCCTTCTTCTTTAAGTTGAGGTGTAACTGTTATATCCAAAGCAACAGTCAGATTCCCGAGGTTTGACACCGCCCAACCCGGAATATCTTCAGTGATGATTTCAACATCTTCAGGGCCCAATTCAACTTCAGAGCCGTCAATATCCAGTAGATACTTGCCTTCTCTTTCCAGCATAACGATATCTTTCTGATCAAATTGTGCAAGAGCTGTGGCAATTTGCTTCATCAGTTTGCCATACCTTGGCCCTAACGATTTAAAATTAGGTTTTATTTTTTTGACAAGGATATCAGATGTATCGGAAAGGAAATCAATTTCCTTAACATTAACCTCCGACATAAGTAGACTTTTCACTGAATCCAGCTGTTTTTGGAAATGATCATTCGTAACAGGGACCATTATTTTATTTAAAGGTTGACGAACCCTTACGTTGGTCTTTTTTCGTAGTGACAGGACCATAGAGGTAAGAGTCTGGGCAAGTTCCATTCTTTCTTCAAGAATTTTATTGATATTGTCAGTATTTACTACCGGGAAATCAGTAAGATGAACAGATTCAACTTTCTCTTTTCCGGTGACGTTATTAAGGTCGAGGAACAGGTTTTCCATGAAGAAAGGGGCAATAGGAGAAGCCAACCTGGCTACAGTGATCAGGCATGTATAAAGTGTTTGATATGCAGCAATTTTATCATCGGAGAGATCACCTTTCCAAAACCGTCTTCTACTTAGCCTTACATACCAGTTACTTAGATAATCAATAACAAATTTTTGTATAGCTCTTCCTGCTTTAGTTGGTTCATAATCATTAAAATATGCATCAACTTCCTTAATTAGTGTGTTTAGCTCAGATATGACCCATCTGTCGATTTCCGGCCGTTCCTGAACGGGTATTTCTTCCTCAGAGAAATCAAATCCGTCAATATTGGCATAAAGGGCAAAGAAAGAATATGTATTAAATAATGTGCCCAGAAATTTTCGTTGTACCTCCACAACTCCGGCCATATCAAATTTCAGGTTATCCCATGGTTGAGCATTGGTGATCATATACCAACGCAATGCATCAGGCCCGTATTTGTCAACAGTTTCAATTGGGTTAACAGTATTGCCGAGACGCTTTGACATTTTGTTGCCATTTTTGTCCAGCACCAATCCATTAGAGACGCAAGTCTTGTATGATACTGAATCGAATAGCATAACCGATATGGCATGTAAAGTGAAAAACCAGCCTCTTGTCTGGTCGACTCCCTCAGCAATAAAATCGGCAGGGAAGTAATCTTCAGGTGAAAATGATTTATCGAAAGGATAATGAATCTGAGCATACGGCATCGCTCCGGAATCAAACCAAACATCGATCAGGTCGGGTTCTCTGAACATCTTCTGTCCTGTTGGAGAGACCAGCACAATGTTGTCAACATAAGGACGGTGGAGGTCAAATGATTTGTAATTTTCTTTGGACATGTTACCAGGCACAAAAGATTCAAATGGACTGGAATCCATAAACCCGTTTTCAATTGCGTGGCCTACCTCTTCTTTCAATTCCTCAACCGATCCGATGCATTTAGTTTCTTTTCTGTCTTTAGTAACCCAAATCGGTAATGGGGTACCCCAGAATCGCGATCGTGACAGGTTCCAGTCAACAAGGTTATCAAGCCAGTTTCCGAAGCGGCCTGTGCCGGTAGCTACCGGCTTCCAGTTAATGGTGTTATTCAACCTGATCATTTCGTCTTTAAAGGCAGTAGACTTAATAAACCACGAGTCGAGCGGGTAATACAAAATGGGTTTGTCAGTCCTCCAGCAGTGTGGATAAGAGTGAACGTATTTTTCTGTTTTGAAAGCTTTATTCTCTTTTTTTAGCTTAACGATGATATCGAGATCAACACTATCGGCATTTTTTAACGGGTCATTATCCCGGTAATACTCATTTTTTACATACCGGACGGCAAACTCCCCCATATCAAAGATCTG
>CBDUSM010000131.1:0-4910 GCA_965369825.1 uncultured Bacteroidales bacterium | reverse complement strand
TTATCAATCTATACGGGACCTATTCAATAAATACCCTGTTCAGGGATAACAGAGGGCCTGAATTATATCCTTTTTCTATTGGACTAACTATTGTCGGGTGGTAGCTTCGTTATAAAAATCTTTTTCCGAATTATTTTTATTAATTTCGCTGGCTTAAACATTAAAACAAAAGCCATGTCGGGACATAGTAAGTGGTCAACCATTAAACGGAAAAAAGGTGCTGCAGATGCCAAAAGATCAAAGATATTTTCTAAGATCATTAAAGAAATTACAGTTGCTGTAAAGGAAAGCGGGGCTGACCCTGATGGAAATCCCAGGTTACGAGCTGCTATTGCAAATGCAAAAGGCGCCAGTATGCCAAAAGATACTGTTCAGCGGGCAATTAACAAAGGGGCTGATAAGGATTCTGTCAATTTTATCGAATCCACGTACGAAGGTTACGCTCCCCATGGCATTGCCGTCTTCATTGAAACAACTACCGACAATCAGCAAAGGACAGTAAGTAATATCAGGGCTCTGTTCAATAAATACAACGGAAGTCTTGGAACTAACGGTTCATTGAGTTTCCTTTTCGAAAGAAAGGGCATTTTTATTTTACCTAAAGGAGATATTGACCAGGATGAATTTGAAATGGAGATTATTGATGGTGGTGCAGAAGATATTTCACTGGAAGATGGATATTTTACTGTTACAACAGCTATGGAAGATTTCGGGATCATGATGAAAAAGCTGGAAGAGATGAATGTGCAACCTGAAAGTGCCGAGCTCCAACGAATTCCCAAAGACTATATTACGTTAGATAAAGAATCGGCTTTGAAGGTGTTGAAGTTGATTGATTTATTTGAAGAAGATGAAGACATTCAAAATATTTTTCACAACCTTGAAATCACCGATGAGTTAATGGCTGAGTTGTAACCCTCCCCTATACACAACACCCCAAATTCACTACGAAAGTCATACCAGGATAGAACAAATATAAATAAAAAGGTGCAAAAAAATAAATGACATTTAGTAATGATTATTTTACAAAAATCGTAACTTTGCATTTTTTCTTAAGCGGATTTCATAACCCGTTAAGAATCATTGATTTCGGTAATATCGTGATTCGGAATACAGATACCGGAACACAGTAAAATCGATTTTTTTTAAATACCCTATTAACCTGATTAATTTAGTAATATTCTTTAAAAATAATTTCTGATGATAAAAAGAATACTGTTTTTTTTAATGGTTTTTATTCCTTTTCTTTCATTTTCTCAGGGAGATGGGTCTTTTGGCATCAAATGGGCAGGATTTGTTAAAAGCGAATTGATTTTTGACTCACGCCAGTCAGTGGCAGCACGTCAAGGTCAATTTTATCTATATCCAAAAAATGTATGGCCCGATGCAGATGATAATGACATCAATGCCAAGTCTACTTTGCAAATGTTCTCTATTCAATCCAGGTTAAAATTAATGATCACAGCACCTGATGTTTTAGGAGCAAAAACATCAGGCCTCATTGAAGGAGCCTTTTTTGGAAATATTGAACCAAACATCAACAGCTTCAGGTTAAGGCATGCCTTTGTGAAGCTTGCCTGGCCCAACACCGAATTGTTGGTTGGCCAATACTGGCATCCTATGTTTATTACAAAATGCTTTCCCGGAACGATTTCATTTAACACAGGAGTGCCATTTCAACCTTTCTCCCGTAATCCGCAAATCAGGGTTTCTCAAAATTTAGGAAAATTTAAGCTCATCTTTGCTTTTATGTCCCAAATTGATTTTGTTAGTTCAGGCCCTGATGGCCCCAGTGCAAAATATTTACGAAACAATGTCCTCCCGGAGTCAAACCTTCGCTTTGAATACTTGTCACAGTTTAAAGAAGGCTATGAATTTTACATGGGCATTGGAGGAAATTATTTATCATTAACCCCGCGTTTGCAAACGTGGAACAACTATAAAACTGATCAAACCATTGGCGGTTTTTCCGGAATGGCTTATTTAAAAATAAAAATCCCCAAGGTTACCTTCAAGCTTGAAGGGGTTTACGGTCAAAACCTTTACAACGTGCTCATGCTTGGTGGTTATGCTGTTCATGGAATCACTGATTGGGAAAAAGAGTATAGAGCTTATACACCCGTTAATACATTGTCTTTATGGACCGACATCCACACTAACGGAAAAATATGGCAAGCAGGCCTGTTTGCCGGGTATACAAAAAACATGGGGGCTGATGAGACCATAATGGTTTTTGAACCATATCTTTATGATAATATTGCTTCAAATAATTATTTAATTTATTCCAGGGGTAGCGATATAGAGTATGTATACAGAATATCTCCCCGGTTAATTTACAACCCGGGCAGGGTAAGATTTGCAGGTGAAGTAGAATATACCGTTGCGGCTTATGGCCAGCCAGATTTCAATGGTGTAGTACAAAACAGCGAACAAGTAGGGAATCTGAGATTTCTTTTTGCAACATATATTTTCTTCTAAAATAAAAAAAATAAAAATAAATTATTAACCCTGTTTGCTGAAAGGCAGGCATTAACAAAAAATAAAAAATTATGACAAAAAAGATCAGTAGTTATATGGACTACTTACAGACGTATGAAAAAAGCGTCGCAGACCCTGAAGGGTTTTGGGCTGAACAAGCCGAAACATTTTTCTGGCGGAAAAAATGGGATAAAGTTCTCGATTGGAATTTTGAAGGGCCTGATGTTAATTGGTTTATTAATGGCAAATTGAACATCACCGAAAATATTTTCGAACGTAATCTTTTCCAACGGAAAGACCAGGTTGCTATTTTATGGGAGCCAAATGACCCGAACGAAGAGCATGTTGAACTGACCTATGGCCAACTTTTTGAAAAAGTAAACCAGTTTGCCAATGCCATGTTAAAATTGGGCGTAAAAAAAGGCGACAGGGTGGCAATTTATCTTCCGATGGTTCCTGAATTGGCAATAGCTATGTTGGCCTGTGCACGTATCGGAGCCATTCATTCTATTGTTTTTGCCGGATTCTCAGCAAATGCGCTAGCAGACCGGATTATTGATGACGAGTCAAACCTGGTGATCACTTCTGATGGGGGATACAGAGGTACAAAAACCATCCCTCTGAAAGCAATCGTAGATGAAGCACTTGAAAAATGTCCATCGATTAAGAATGCAATCGTTTTGAAACGTACTGGTGAAGATGTAAACATGGTGGAAGGCAGAGATATCTGGTGGGATGATGCTATTGCGGGTGTTAGTACAGAAAACACGGCTGAAGTCATGGACGCTGAAGACACATTATTTATTCTGTATACTTCCGGCTCAACCGGTAAACCGAAAGGCGTTCTCCACACTATTGCGGGATACATGGTTTTTGCAGAATACACCTTTAAGAATGTTTTCCAATACAGCGATGGTGATATGTGGTGGTGTACTGCCGATATTGGTTGGGTTACAGGCCACACATACATCGTTTACGGGCCACTTTTGGCTGGTGCTACTTCTATTATGTTCGAAGGTGTTCCAACCTGGCCGGATGCCGGGCGTTTCTGGGATGTAGTAGACAAATATAAAGTAACCCAGTTCTATACAGCACCCACAGCCATCAGAGCATTGATGGCACAAGGTAACGAGTATGTTGTTGATAAAGACCTCAGTTCGTTAAAAGTGTTAGGTACAGTTGGTGAACCAATCAATGAAGAAGCATGGCGCTGGTATCACGACATGGTAGGAAAAGGGAAATGCCCGATTGTAGATACCTGGTGGCAAACCGAAACCGGTGGTATTATGATTACCCCATTAGCCGGTTTAACGCCAACCAAGCCTTCATTCGCAACCTTACCCTTACCTGGAATTCAACCAATACTGGTTGACCAGGAAGGTAAAGAACTCAAAGGCAATAGTGTACAGGGCAATCTTTGCATCAAGTTCCCATGGCCAGGTATGTTACGTACAACTTATGGTGACCATGAAAGGTGTCGTCAGGTCTATTTTTCCTCTTATAAAGGATTATATTTCACAGGTGATGGTGCCAAAAGGGATGAAGAAGGTTATTACCGTATCATTGGGCGTGTTGATGATGTTATTAATGTATCAGGACACCGTATCGGAACAGCAGAAGTTGAAGATGCCATAAACCAGCATCCAAAAGTCAATGAATCAGCTGTGGTAGGATATCCCCATAAAATTAAAGGAGCCGGAATCTATGCTTATGTAATTTGTGATGAACTTTCTGATGAAGAGGCAAATAACATTGAAAAAGAGATCAGGGCTACTGTAACTAAAATGATTGGACCTATTGCCAAACCCGACATGATCCAAATCGTGAGCGGATTACCTAAAACACGATCAGGTAAAATTATGCGGAGAATCCTTCGAAAAATTGGCGAAGGCGATGCAACGAACCTCGGTGATACTTCAACCCTACTCGATCCGGGTATAGTTGAAGAGATCATTTTAGGTGCAAAAGTAGAAGTGAAACGCTAATGCGTTTACTAAAATAACCCCAAAAAAGACATTCCGGATTGTTATAATCCGGAATGTCTTTTTTTACATAATCACTTTTTGAAGACATATTATTAATTTATAATATCATCAATTATGGAAAATAAAAAAGTAATGAATAGAGGTTTTGTTGTTCTGGGAGCAATTTTGATTCAACTGGCACTTGGTGCAATTTATGCCTGGTCAGTATTTACTCCTTCTCTAACAGAAGACGGCTGGACAAAAACTGACACCCAAATCGTATTTGCTGTTGGGTTAGCTGCATTTGCCGTTTTTATGGTTTTTGCAGGGAAGAAACTTTCTAAATGGGGGCCACAAAAACTAACGATTTTAGGTGGGATAATCTTAGGACTCGGTTATGCAATATCTGGGATTTTTCAACCTTCTATCTTTTGGCAAATCAACTTATGGCCATTTGACGGTTTATTA
>CBDUSM010000130.1:0-4923 GCA_965369825.1 uncultured Bacteroidales bacterium | reverse complement strand
TGCATGGTTTTGCAGGCGACCTTGCAGCAAAAGACAAAGGAGAAGATGGCCTTATTGCCAGTGATATTATGGATCAGCTTCCTGCATCCCTTAAAATTTATCGTGAAGAATTTAATTCAATTATAGAAGATTACTATCATAGTATTTATATTATTTAAGGTTAAAATGAAAGCATGGATTCTTGAAAAACAAGAGTCACTTGAGGTTCTTAATTATCAGATTAGGGCTTGTGAAAGATGCAGTTTGTCTGTTACCCGAAAGCATGCACTTGTAGGTGAAGGGGATATTGATGCTCATATTATGTTTGTTGCGCTTTCTCCGGGAGTAAAAGAAGACTCAAAAAATCGAATGTTTGTTGGTCCCTCCGGGCAGGTTTTTAATAAATTATTACATGCAGCCGGAATTGACAGGGAGTTGGTCTTTATGACTAATTTGGTAAAATGCATGTTGCCGAAGAACCGTAAGCCAAAAATGGATGAGATCGAATCATGCAGCCAATTCCTGGACGAAGAAATTTCGATTATTCATCCCGAAATAATCGTGCCTTTAGGTTATTATGCAACGCAGGCGGTTTTAACAAAATTTCATGCTGATCAGCTGGCAGCAGGAAAGAGTTTTACAGAAATAAATGGCAAACTATTATTATTAGATGACAAAAAAATATTCCCTTTGTCCCATCCGGCAGCACTTCTTTACAACCCGTCTTTTGAACCTGAGACAATAGAGAAATACAAAAAATTGAAAACTTTTTTGTAAGGAAACTTAAAAAAAAGGTGTCATCCATAGGGCGGATGGAATCTCCTCCAAGAGATGGAGTCCACTCTTTTTTACTACTTTTGCCCCTCCCGGAAAACAAACCATCTAAAATTACTTACGTATGAAATTAATCAGAAGAACAACCCTGCTTTTATTCACCCTTTCATTCATTTTCAATGCCACCGCTCAGGATAAGATGCTTACCCTGGAAGATGCTACCTGGATGAACTCCGATCTCCGTCCACAATCATTACGCGGATTGCAATGGAGAGGCAAATCTGAGTCTTTTACATGGATTGCCAACACCAGCCTTGTTTCGGGAAACGTAAAAAATGAAAATATTGATACGCTTTTGACCCTCAAAGCCCTGAATTCTGTTTTATCACTCAAAGAATTTGATGAATTAAAAAGGTTCCCTGCCATAACATGGGTCACCAACGATAAGTTTATGTTTACCCATAATGATACATTATTCTCTTATGAGGTAACTAATAAAGAATTGAAAAAAACTAACGAGTACCCTGAAAAAGCTGAAAATACCGATATCGACAAAAACAGGTTTGCCATAGCCTATACCATAGAAAATAATCTTTACGTTGCCATGAACGGCAAACAGATCGCAGTTACCAATGATGAAGATGCAGGCATTGTCAATGGACAGAGTGTCCATCGCAGTGAGTTTGGCATTCATAAAGGCACTTTTTGGTCACCACAGGGGAACTTTCTTGCCTTTTACCGCATGGATGAGACCATGGTAACTGATTATCCCCTGGTGGATATCGACACACGGGTAGCTGAAGTTAAAAACACCAAATACCCCATGGCTGGGATGACAAGTCATGAGGTAACCATTGGAGTTTATAATCCGAAAACCAACGAAAAGATATTCCTTAAAACCGGCGAACCTGCTGATCAATACCTGACAGCAGTGACCTGGAGCCCGGATGAGAAATACATCTTTGTTGGCATACTCAACAGGGATCAAAATCATCTTAAACTAAATAAATATAACGCTTCTACCGGCGAATATTTGCTGACGCTTTTTGAAGAAAAAGATGATGAATACGTTGAGCCGGAACATGATTTGTATTTTCTGAACAGCCACACCGAGCAGTTCTTATGGTTCAGTGAGCGGGATGGCTATAATCACTTATACCTGTATGATATTAATGGCAACCTTATCAAACAGGTGACAAAAGGTGCATGGGCAGTTACTTCTTTCCTGGGAACGGATCAAAACGACAAGAAAATCTTTTATGTTTCCACGGAGGAGAGTCCCATCGAAAAACATATTTACTCTATAGAGATGAAGAGCGGGAAAACAACCCGGTTATCATCCGTAAAAGGAACGCACAGGGCAATACTAAACAGTGACGCCGGCTATTTTATTGATATTTTCAGTAGCCAAAGTGAGGATATCACAAGGGAATATGCGCTGATTGATACCAAAGGTAAAACAACCCGAATCCTGTTGAAGAATGTTGATCCGTTAAAGGAGTATAATCTGGGTGAAACTTCCATCTTTACGATAAAAAACCCTGAGGGCACTGATCTTTATTGCAGAATGATCAAACCTCCGGGCTTTGATCAAACCAAAAAATATCCTGTTTTTCTTTATGTCTATGGTGGCCCTCATTCACAGCTTGTTTCAAATTCGTGGCTTGGCGGAGCCGGACTGTTCCTGAACTACATGGCTCAGCAAGGTTTCATCGTCTTTACGCTTGATAATCGTGGTACAGGTAACCGGGGTATTGATTTTGAACAGGCAATATTCAGGAATATGGGTTCTGTGGAGGTGGAAGATCAAATCGCAGGAATAAACTACCTGAAAACCCTCAGCTTTGTTGATCCTGATCGTATTGGCGTCAATGGGTGGAGTTATGGTGGATTTATGACCATCTCCCTGATGCTCAATCATCCGGACGTTTTTAAAGCAGGTGCTTGTGGGGGCCCTGTTACTGACTGGAAATATTACGAAGTGATGTACGGAGAACGTTATATGGATACTCCGGAGGCAAATCCTGAAGGGTATGAACACGCTTCATTATTAAACAAAGCCGAAAACCTGCAAGGAAAGTTACTTATCATCCATGGAACAGAAGATCCGACAGTAGTGTGGCAACAGAGCTTACAATTTATTAAAAGCTGTATTGAAGCCGGCAAGCAGGTTGATTATTTTGTTTACCCAGGCCATGGGCACGGTGTTCGTGGGAAGGAGAGGTTGCATCTGAACACAAAAATGGCAACCTATTTTTTAAACAATCTATAAAGGCTATCTTCGAGCCACTCCTGTTTTGTGCGGTAAATTTCCTTTAAAGCTTAACTGTTTGTAAGCCTGTTAGTTATAAGAATAATAAATCAAATTTGGGTGTCCTGATGCTGCAGTACTTTGTAATTCATTATTGGTTATTTGTTATTGGTTGTTTCTCATTTCTGATTTAAATTTTTAATTTTTATTCCTCTCAGCAGTTTCTAAACTTTAAATAAATATGGCACAATACGTTCCTTGCTTTCATTTATGATATTCTCCAATTCTGACGAGGAATTATATATTGATTTAACCGAAATGAAAAATCAGGAATATTAATGAAAAATTACCAATAACAAATAAGAAATCAGAAAGGCCTTTTTCGAGCCACTCAGGGGACTCGAACCCCCGACCCGTTCATTACGAATGAACTGCTCTACCAACTGAGCTAAAGTGGCATTACACAATTTCTGATACTGTATGGCAAAATTATAAAAAAAACTTGTACATTAGCAGTTATCTATTAACGTCCGTATTAACAAAAAAACAAACTGATGAAAAAAGTAATTGTTTATCCAACCATTGCATTATTGTGCCTGGCAGCAACTGTCATTTATTTCCTTTCTGATCAACCTGTTAAGAAGAAAACAACGGCAAATACAGCAACCAAAGGACTGGATGCGAAAAAGCCACCACGAGGGAGTATGGCATTATATAATGCCGAGCTTCTATTCAAAAAACAACAAGATCCTTCTATTGGCCGCCTTCCGGTAAATATTAAATCAAAAGAATTAAAATTTGCAAAAACACTTCCAAAAAATGATTCCGAAAGGGGTCAGGAGTGGGAATGGCGAGGTCCGGCAAATATGGGCGGAAGGATGCTTTGTGTGGCTTTCGATGTAGAGGATGAAAACACTATTTTAGCCGGCAGTGCTTCCGGAGGAATGTGGAAAACGGCAGAGAGAACACAATATTGGGAAAAGGTCACAGAGCCAAATGTAGAGCAAAGCGCTACGTGTATCACTCAGGACACCCGCACCGGAAAGCATAATATATGGTATTACGGCACAGGTGAGCTTCTGAGCACAACAGACAGAAATATCAGTACAAATGTCCGGACCATTGGCATCGGGAATGGCATTTTTAAATCGATTGACAATGGAGATACATGGCAGGTTCTTGAGTCAACAACAGGAGGTACGCCGGGAACACTTGATGAAATTTTTCAGGGTGTATGGAACATCGTTACTGACCCTGTAACCATGGATAAAGATATAGTTTATGCAGCCTGCTATGGTGCAATAATGAGGTCGGAAGATGCAGGAAATTCCTGGGAGCTAGTACTGGGAGATATTGCAAACAAATCCTTTGCCACTGACGTTGCAATTACTTCGGATGGTGTATTATACGCTGCCCTCAGCAGTTATTGCTGGTCGGTCGACAGGCCCGAAAAAGCAGGAGTATGGCGATCGGAGAATGGGATACACTGGGTGAATATTACTCCTGATGATTTCCCATCAGAAACGCGTGTTATGAAACTTGCCGTCGCACCTTCTAATGAAAATATCGTCTATCTGTTTACCGAGTCCCAATCGGATGTTTTGCAACCCTTTAATGGAATATTTAACACAGAGAATACATTCTGGAAATATTCTTACGATCAGGCAAGCGATGACGGAGTGTGGGAAGAGAGAACCCAAAACATACCTGGTGCGGGAGACGGAAACTTCACGACTTTCCCAAATTCATTTCTGGTGTACGGTGGTTATACTATGGATGTGGCTGTAAAACCTGATGATGAGAATGTTGTTTTCCTCGCCGGGATGATGATGTTCCGTTCAGAAAACGGGTTTTCCGATACGTTGCAAACCTTTTTAATGGGAGGATGGCCGTTTGATATGGACTCCACACACCAGCTT
>CBDUSM010000129.1:0-4923 GCA_965369825.1 uncultured Bacteroidales bacterium | reverse complement strand
GAGGTATCACCTGTCATAAGCTTTTCAACTTCATCAACAGATACCAGATTAAAATCACCATAAACAGTATGTTTAAGGCATGAAGCAGCTACAGCAAATTCTAATGCTTTCTGATCATTTTTATATGTAATCAGACCATATATCAAACCTGCCATGAAAGAGTCTCCGCCACCAATCCGGTCAACAATATGAGTAATCTGATATTCAGGGGCTTTTAATAACTTCCTTCCATTGAATAATACTCCTGACCAGGTGTTATGGTTTGCATTTATGGAACCCCGTAGTGTAATAATTACCTTTTTTGCTTTCGGGAATTTCCTCATAAGTTGTTTTGCCACTGATTCATATGCACCGGCTTTTATTTCTCCTTTGATCAAATCAACACCTTCGGGCTTTATCCCGAATACTTTCTCAGAATCCTCTTCATTCCCCAAAATTATATCACATTCCTTTACCAGATCAGGCATGATCTCTCCGGCACTCTTACCCCATTTCCAAAGCTTTTTTCTGAAATTCAGATCACACGAAACCGTTAAACCTTTTTCACGGGCTTTTTTCACAGCCTCTAAACAAATTTGTGCGGCATTTTCAGAAATAGCAGGTGTAATCCCCGTCCAATGAAACCATTGTGCATCACTAAAAACCTCATCCCAATCGATTTTCCCAGGGTTGATCTCTGAAACAGCAGAATGAGCCCTGTCATATATTACATTGCTTCCCCGGCTAACTGCACCGGTTTCAAGAAAATATATTCCAAGTCTTTCACCACTCCAAACAATATTTTTTGTACAAACACCATGCTTTTTTATCTCTTTCTCGCACCAATATCCTATATCGTTTCCCGGTAAACATGTAACAAAATCAACCGGTATTCCATAAGAAGCAAGCGATACAGCTACATTAGCTTCTCCTCCCCCAAAAGTTGATACAAGATGGGATGACTGAGAAAATCTTAAATAATCAGGAGTTGCCAAACGCAACATTACTTCACCAAATGTGACAATTTTTTTCATAATGAAAAGATTAAATATTTTGAACTTTAATGGATACTTAAATTATTCTCGCCACGTAAGGGGGAAGTCAATCAGATCAGCTATTTTAATTCTCTTACCCTTTTCAATAGATTGACGTGCAGCGATACCGATCAAACTTGCCATCACGCCGGCCCGGCTTCCTGCCATCTTTCCAAGTGGATCGCTCTGGTTAGGTTTGAAAAGTTTATCTTTCAACTTTTCGTCAGCACCGCCGTGTCCTCCCTCGCCTGGCTTTATATGCCATGTCTTTGTATCACCAAAATTTTTAGTTAGGCGAAAATCGGAGTTGTGTTCAACATCCCATGGCTGGCGGTGATACAATCTTGCATCCAGTCTGCCTTTCTCACCATTGAACGCGATCCGTTGTCCCTCATAAGGTAAAAAAGCATTTAATGAATAACTCAGCAAAACACCATTATTATATTTAACCTCTACCGTCATGGTATCATAAGTGTCATTATCATTATCCCAAACACAACCATCTCTTAAATAGCCATCTTCTTTTTCACACGCGACGTACATATCCATAGACCTTTGATCTTTTGTAATATCCCAGTAAAAATCGCATTTACCGGCAAATGGACATCCACGGCAATTTCTATACCTGAACGAATTATTTTTGCCGTAATAAGCCACTCTTCCAAAAGCATTCACCTCCACCGGTTCTGCATCTATTGACCAATTCATCTGATCAAAATGATGAGATGCCTTAGTACATAATAATGTTCCTGAGAACCTGGATTTACCATGCCAGCGCCTATAATAACTTGCGCCATGATCAATATCCAGGTATTCCTGGAATTCTGCTGAAATTATATTACCCAGGTCACCGGACAAAATTACCTTTTTAATCTCTTCAGCCGAGGTCTGATGTCTGACATTGAAAGTGGTAATTATTTTCTTGCCGGTTTTTAGTTCGGTATCCAATAATTTCTGACATTGTTCAGCATCTGTTGCCACCGGTTTTTCACAAATAACATTACAACCAAGCTCCATTGCCCTAACAGAATATTTCGCGTGGAAACAATCTACCGTAGTTACAATTACAGCATCCGGGTTAGTTTCCTGAATCATCAGATCAAAGTCTTTAGCCAGATATGTTGTTGCATTGGTCCCGATATACTGTTTTGCATATTCAACACGTTTCGGATTAATGTCACATAACCCAACCAGTTCTATATAGTCTTTATATGGCTGAACAAGACTTTTGCCCCAGGTACCCGAACCCCTGCTGCCGGTTCCTACCAGGGCTACTCTTAACTTATTAGCTGTATTATTTCCTGCCAGAGAACGGTAAGGGAACATGCTAAAAATTGAAACACCGATAGCCAGTTTAGAACTTCTGTTAATAAATTCTCTCCTGCCAAAATTCTTCTTTTCTTTTTCCATTTTTCTGTCTTTTATTAATTAGATGTATTTTTTTCTTATTGCTTAATCTATTTCCTCAATTTTAGTCATTTTAGTCACTTTAAACTTTAGTCACTTTTAACTTCTTCTTTTCTCTTCCAAACTTTAGGCACTTTAGGCACTTTAGGCACTTCTTCTTCCATAACTACCACCATCCCACCGGCATATTTTCAATATCTTCAAATGCATTTGGCATCCCTGCAGCAGGTCCGTAAAAGACACTGCCCCCATAGGTGGTTAGATAAAGCATTCCGGGATTGTGAATATCAGGTATAGCCCGCTGTCCCCACTTAAATCTGTAACCTTCAATTCTTTTCCAGCTTTCACCGGAATTTTCACTCCTATAGGCAGCATTCTGAAAAGTATTAATAAAAATGATATTAGGTTGACCCTTATCCAATCCCGCCGAGTTTACACGAATCCTCTCATCAAAAACCTGCTTCCACGTAGCTCCGCTATCTTCGGTTTTGTAAACCCCACCGCAAATATCATTGCCTTCCATAGTGCGGGGCCAGCAACTTAAGTACATCCTTTCAGTATTCTCCGGGTCAATAAGCAGATCGTGCGCACCGTTAACGCCTTCCGGAAGTGATAAATATTCCCAACTGTCTGCATTATTATCGCTGTAATAGACTGCACCATCCACAATATTGCCTTCACGTCTGCCACGACTGAATAAAACAAACAATCTCCCGTCAGAGTTGCGGTGTATCTGCCAGGCAAACAGGTTATCACCAAATCCGTTATTTACTTCCTTCCAATTCCTGCCTCCATCAACCGATTTGTAAACACCTTTATCGAAAACACTCACATACAGGGTTCTTGAATCTGCAGGACTGTCAGGGTCGATCAAAATATTGGTACAGACCGAGTTTTCAGGTATACCTGTATTGCTTTTGCGCCATGTACGACCATCATCGTCAGAAACTGCCACCCCACCTGAATAGCGGTCGAACCCATTACCACCAAACATTTTATCTCTTGGCAAATCGTGTGCATTTGCCCATACGGACCAAACCCTTCCCTTAACCTCAGGATCAAACCCGATCCAGTAGCATGTATTTTGCCATGGTCTGGGTATTCCGTCAAGGGCATGAAACCAGCTTTTTCCACCATTAAATGTATGGAACAGTCCCATATCCGTATAAGTTATAAAAAAATGCTCTTTGTCAAATGGGTCGAAATGGACCCCGTAACAAGTGGTTACATTAAGACCTCCGCTTGCAACCGAGCCATCCGGCAGATTTTGGCTGTAAACCTGCTCCCAGGATTTCCCGCCATCGGTGGTTTTATAACCCCTGCCATTATCACCTGCAAAGCAAATATCAGGGTTGGATGGTGCAACACCAAGATCAATAGGACTGCCTCCCCATCCGGGATCAAAACTGCGTTCCATCCAGGAACCTTTAAAGTTATCGATAATATATCCCCGGGGCGTGGAAGCCAGAAACACCGGTTTCCAACTCTTTCCTGCACTTTCTGTTTTGTAAATACAATATTGCTCCTCGATTGTACCATCTTCATGAGAAATCGGGTTAGTAATTGAAACATAAGCTACTTCCGGCTTTGATTCACATACTGCCAGGCCTCTTCGAAAAGCCGGTATCCTATCGTTAGGAATACCTTTAAACAGTCCTCCATTTATTTCAATCCAGCTTTTCCCCCAATCCTTACTGAAGTAAACGCCTCCTGTAATTATGCCCTTTGAGCGTTTAAAGCGAGATAAAAAATAAATCATAGTTCCATGTTCTCCTGTCCCACCTTCTACCGCTATTATTTGTTTTACCGGTAATGGGAGCTCTGTAATCTCACCTGTACTTTCATTGATATGAACACATGCACTTTCTGTAAATACGGTAACTTCACCAGACCGGCCATCCAGGCTTCCCGGAAATATGGCTTTTACATTTTGTCCCGGCAATTTAGCTACCAGGTTCCAACTTTCGCCGTAATCTGTTGATAAAACAAGCATGGCAGCATTAGAATCGTCTTTTTTCCCGCTACTACCAATGTATGATACTAAAGGAGATAAACCGAGGTAAATCCGGCTACTGTTTGCCGGATCAACACTGATCTTATCAATTGAACCATCCAAAGCTCCTTTAATAAGCTCTGAGGGGAGAAAATCATAATTCTGTAACCTCTCAGCTTTCTTTACCTCACTCACATCAGGGTAAATAATTCGCCAGTGCATACCTCTGTCTTCTGAACGGTAAAGAAGACTTAAACCTGACCCACGATCTTCGCTATGCCTGTAACCACGATTAGCAGCATATACCGTATTGGAATTATTCGGATCAAACGCGAAGTCAACAGGCACTGTCCACAAATTAAACATACGCCAGTTTTTCCCACCGTCATAGGAAACATACGCGCCTGTCATGTCGCAGTGTGTAAATACAAAATTTTCATCGAACGGACTTATTGCAGGCAGGAAGACACCTCCCCCGCCGCCCGGACCAATTACCTTCCACCCGGTTGA
>CBDUSM010000128.1:0-4940 GCA_965369825.1 uncultured Bacteroidales bacterium | reverse complement strand
TTTTCATGATTTTTTTGTAGTTTTGGCTTTATTACCAGGCAAACATAGCATAACGCTATGTTTGCTTTTTTTTATTTCATCTTATCTCATTTTGCTATGAGTTTAAATCCGACACCATGCACATTCAGTAACTCCACATCCGGATCATTTTTAAGGTATTTTCGAAGCTTGGCAATATAAACATCCATACTTCTTGCATTGAAATAGCTATCGTCGAACCAAATTTTATTGAGGGCATAGCTTCTATCAAGCACATCATTTTTATTCTCACATAATAAATGCAGCAGGTCGGCTTCTTTTGAAGTTAATTTGTGTTCCTTCCCTTTAAAACTAAGGATTTGCCGGTTAAAGTCAAAATGGTATTGCCCAATAGTATAAAAATTATCTTTCTCACTTTTTTTGTTTTGATCCGTTCTTCTGGTAATGGCCTTCATTCTGGCAAGTAATTCTTCCATACTAAATGGTTTGGTCAGGTAGTCGTCACCACCTACTTCAAATCCTTTCAGTTTATCCTCCGGAAGAGACTTGGCCGTAAGGAATAAGATAGGTATTTTTTTATCCATGCTCCGAATCTCTTTTGCCAGTGTAAACCCATCTTTTACAGGCATCATAACATCGACAATACAAAAATCGAAGTTCATTTTTTTATATGCATTAAACGCCTCTTCCCCATTAATACAGAGTGTGGTTTCAAAACCTTTGGCCTCAAGGTACGATTTTAAAATATTACCAAGGTTGCGGTCATCTTCTGCTAATAATACACGCATAGTATTTGACATAATACAGATTATTTTAAAAATGAAAAATCAGACTAAAGATACAAATAAAAAACAGGTAACAAATCAGTGCCTTAAGCCATTTAATGTACTTTAGGCATTTCAAGTACTCTGATTGTAATATTATTTATTTTTCAGGGATAAAAACCCTGAAAGTACTTCCAACATTGATTTCGCTTTCCAGTGTAACAGTACCCCCATGTTTTGCCACGATGGCTTTCACATAACTAAGGCCTAAACCAAACCCCTTGAAATTATGAATATCGCCTGTTGGTACCCGGTATAATTTATCGAATATCTTTTTCTGGTCCGATTTATTGATCCCGACCCCATTATCTTTCACTGAAACTTCTATACCACCGGGAATATTTTTAGTGCGAATGGTGATCAAAGGTTTTATGGGAGAATATTTATTAGCATTTTCAAGCAGGTTAAAAATCACATTTGTCAAGTGAACTTTGTCAGCTTCGATTACCGGATTGGAAGCCCTGAAATCTTTTACAATTCGACCATCATTGATTTCTACCTGAATCCCAATATTTTTAATAACATCAAAAATAATGCGGTGAATGTCTATTTTTTCTTTGTTCAGTTTCAGTTTGCCTTTTTCAAGCACGGCTGTCTGAAGGATCTTTTCAGCCATAGCACCGAGGCGTTTGTTTTCTTCATTGACGATACTGATATAGGAATCGCTAACATCCTTTATCATTTTCAGATCCTTGTCTTTCAAAGCCTCACAAGCCAAAGCAATTGTTGAAATGGGCGTTTTAAACTCATGGGTCATATTATTTATGAAATCCGTTTTCATTTCTGCAAACTTTTTTTCCTTAAAGATAAAATTGATGGTAAATAAGAACGAGACAATAATGATCAGGATCAGAAAAACGGAAATGCTTAAAATCCCTGATAATTGTTTAAAAAGAAACTTTCGTTCATGAGGGAAATAAATCATCAGGTAGTCCGGATTCGAAAACACATCACTGGGAAACAGAATAAATGCCAAATTATTTTCCAGTAACTTTTTGCTATAATTACCCGTTTTTTCAATTACCATGCGATTACGGGATGGGCTGAAGATGCCATATTCATAATCTGTATCAATCCCTTTATTCAATAATTCAAGTGTTATTAAAGAATCGAGGATGCATGTATCAATACGATTTTCAATATCCTGAAAGTGGCTGAATGTAAACATATCTTCGAAAACATCATTAATGAGTAACGATTTCCTTCTAAGCAACTCATTAAGTCGTTGTTTTGAAACTTGATCGGGATCAATGATACTGTCCGGGTTTTGTGCTATCCGAATAGTAACCGATTCAAAGGATTGATCTATGGGCTTATCGACCGAGGCACGATTAATTGCTTCGAGTTCTTTATAATAAAGATAATTCAATGAATCAATGCTGATAATCAATGATGATCCCCGATTATAAAAATTTCTCTTTTGTGTGATTTGATTTGCAATTTCGATCCTTTCAATTTTATCTACAACCTGTGATAGGGCTTCATTAACGCTTCTGTTGAAATTTATTTCTTTGAGATTTATGGCATTGCCAATCCAGTAAGCCTGGATACTAATTAAACCAATTAAGGCCAATGAGATAATAATGGTAATGAATATGATAAATCTTTTACTCATTTGTGCAAAAATACGTTTTGACGGCCAATTATATAAGGTTTTAACATTAATTAACTTTTATTTAAATCTGTTAACATTTCATTCTATCCTGATAAGATATCTTTGCAGGCAAGTAGTTAGTAATTTCATATTTCTCATAGTCAAATAGTTTTTTGGCTAAAAATTAGGTTAAAAACCTGTTTTGTCGTTAGAAAAAAAAGTATGGCCGGTGGTCATACTTTTTTTATTGGGCGATTGTCGATATCGTTATTTACAAAAAAAGCCCACTTGTTTTAGTATATTTGCATAGACAAGTTTATTTTAATTTAAAGTGACGGGTTTTATTTATTAAGACACTAAATATAATGGCTAATTTGGAGATTGACATCAGTAAGACTTTCAATTTTATTGACAAAGATGAAGTTTTCGGGTTACAGGATGAGGTATCTTCTGTTCACAAAGCATTGATTGAGGGAACAGGCAAGGGCAATGATTATTTGGGTTGGATGGAATTACCCTCGCAAACAGACGCGGGGTTGATAAGCCGGATCGAAGAGGAGGCATTGAGGATAAAAGGCCTGGCCGATATTTTTATTGTTATTGGTATTGGTGGCTCCTATCTTGGAGCCAGGGCAGTGATAGAGGCTCTCAACCATCATATGGGTTCTTTATTACAAAATAAAACAGCGCCCCTGATATTGTATGCCGGACATCATTTCGGGGAAGATTACCTTATTGATTTGCTTGATATTCTTGATGACAGAGAATATGCTTTGGTTGTTATTTCCAAATCAGGCACAACTACCGAACCTGCTATTGCTTTCCGGTTGTTGAGAAACCACCTCGAGAAAAAATATGGCAAACAGAATGCAAGAAAACGGATCATTGCCATAACTGATAAATCAAGGGGAGCTTTAAAACAACTTTCCAGTGAGGAAGGGTATACCACTTTTACTGTTCCTGATGATGTTGGGGGACGCTACTCTGTGTTAACACCTGTAGGTTTATTGCCTGTTGCCGTGGCCGGGTTTAGTATTCGTGAATTGCTATCAGGGGCCCGTGACATGGAGCAATTAATTACCTCCTCGGACAGGCTGGAGGAGAATCCAGCAGCCTTGTATGCAGCTACAAGGAATGCGCTATACCGCAAAGGCAAAACCGTTGAAGTCCTTGCCAGTTATCTGCCCTCCCTGAATTATATTACAGAGTGGTGGAAGCAACTTTATGGTGAGAGTGAAGGTAAAGAAAACAGAGGAATTTTTCCGGCAGGAGTTAACCTCACTACCGATTTGCATTCGATGGGGCAATACCTTCAGGAAGGACTTCGTATCCTTTTCGAAACGGTGTTACTGGTTAAACAAACCCGTGGCATTTTAACGGTGCCGGAAGACCAGAACAATCTTGACGGATTGAATTTTCTGGCTGGAAAGAAAATTGAGGAGGTTAACAGGATGGCCAGTCTTGGTACTCTTTTAGCACATGTTGATGGGGGAGTTCCGAACATAACGGTGCAGATACCGTTTCTTGATGAACGCAATCTTGGCCGGCTCATTTATTTTTTTGAGATTGCTTGTGCTTATAGCGGGTATCTGTTACAGGTAAATCCTTTTGACCAGCCCGGAGTGGAGGCTTATAAAAAAAACATGTTCGCTCTTTTGGGGAAACCCGGCTATGAGGGAGCTTCAGCATAACTTAAAAAAAAGTTATGACACATTTATCCACGACTTAAAAACGTGGGTTTAAAACATGAGGTTGTTATGGAAAATCTATTGATCAAATACATGGACGACAGGTACAAGTTCCAAAAAACTATGCACAAATCATCAGCATCAGAGCCGGGCCCTGTTATTACTATTTCCAGGGAAGCCGGGTGTTCAGCCAATTGGCTTGCTTCAAAACTACGGGAAGAACTTGATGCAATCTTCCACGAAAGGGGGAAAGAACAAACATGGAAAGTTCTTAATAAAGAGATCATTGAGGCATCTGCGAGAGAACTTGAACTTCACCCTTCTATGATCCAACATGTTTTCAAAGGAGAAAAAAGAGCAATTATTCATGATCTGTTGCTTTCCATATCACAAAAAGAATATAAGACTGACTGGAAAATAAGGAAAACGATTAATGGTGTAATCCGGTTAATCGCCAATGAGGGGTATGTTATTCTTGTTGGCCGTGCGGGTGCTGCCATAGCTCACGGTATTCCTAAGTCGCTGCATATAAAACTGCAGGCCCCACTCCAATGGCGTATGGGAGTTATCAGCGATAAGCATGGTATAACACCGGCAGAGGCAAAAAAATATATAGTAGAAGTTGATAAAAACCGGGAGCAGTTGTTAGAAGATTTTAAAAAGAAAACTGAATGTACTGATTTTGATGTTTGCCTGAACTGTAAGAACTTTTCAACGGAAGAACTTATCCGTGTAATATTGAAATTTTTGGAGGTCAAAGAGATCTTATAATCAAAAATTAGGAAAATGCCACGAAAACACCAAGGTATTCACAAAGAAAAGATATTCAGAACTTTAAGCTTAGTGATCTTAGTG
>CBDUSM010000127.1:0-4966 GCA_965369825.1 uncultured Bacteroidales bacterium | reverse complement strand
GTCATTGGTTTTACAGGGTATGGCAATGTTTCAAATGGTGCCCAGGAGATCGCATCATTATTGCCGCTGAAAGAGATAAATCCCCATGAATTGGCTTCATTAGAAGAAAGAAAAAACCTTCCCGGGAATGTGATTTATAAAGTAGTTTTCAGGGAAGAACATATTATGGAACCCATTGAAAGCAATGATCAATTTGAATTGCTTGATTATTACCAATATCCTGAAAAATACAAAAGTCAGTTTGAACAATATATTCCTCATCTTACAGTGCTGATGAACTGTATGTATTGGGATGACCGGTATCCCAAAATCGTCACTAAAGATTATTTAAGAAAATTATATTCTTCCGGCGAGCCCCGGGTAAAGGTTATTGGTGATATAACATGCGATCCGGACGGTTCGATTGAATGTACATATAAAGGGACTGAGATTGAAGACCCTGTATTTGTATACAATCCATTTACGGAAGAGATAACTATGGGATTTAAAGGAGACGGTATTCTGGATATGGCTGTTGACATTCTACCCTCTGAGTTACCAAGAGAATCGTCAATTGCATTTGGAGATGTTTTATGGAAATTCATTGAGGGAATTGCCGCTGCCGATTATGATCGTCCGTTTGAGGAGCTGAATCTTCCGGGCCCTATTAAAAAAGCGCTTATCCTTCATAAAGGTGAATTAACACCTGAGTTTAAGTATATTAAAGAGTTTTTGTAGATAGTGATAATAATGTAATTGAGATAGTAATCCAGTGTTATTTATACAGCTTGAGGCTTGTAGCCTGAAGCTAAAAAAAACAATAAACTTATGAAAAAAGTACTTATTCTTGGAGCCGGAATGGTTGTTAAACCAATTGTAACATATCTTTTAAACAAAGGATATCATGTTACTGTTGCTACACGCACAAAATCTAAGGCTGATAATATGATTGCCGGTCATCCGAATGGAACTGCGCTTACCTGGACTGTTGACCAGGAGGATGAGTTGGATCAACTGGTTAAAGATCATGATCTGGCTGTTAGCTTATTGCCTTTTGCATATCATGTTATGGTTGCTAAGAAATGTATCCGGTATAAAAAAAATATGGTCACAACGTCTTATGTCAAGCCTGAGATGCAAGCTCTGGATGCTGATGCCAAAAGCGCCGGGATCATTATTCTTAATGAGATTGGCCTTGATCCCGGAATAGACCATATGTCGGCTATGCGTATCATTGACCATGTACGTTCTAAAGGAGGGGAAATAGAGGAGTTTTATTCATTTTGTGGGGCCCTTGTTGCCCCCGAGGTAGAAAGTAATCCTTTTAATTATAAGTTTTCCTGGGCACCAAAAGGTGTTTTAATGGCAGCTAACAATGATGGAAAATATCTAAGGAAAGGGGAAGAGGTATACGTTCCAACCGAAAACCTTTTTAAGAACCCGATTAAAGAACAGTTCCCTGATGTAGGTGTGCTTAATGTATACCCAAACAGGGATTCGTTGCCTTATATTGATATATATGGCATACCTGAAACAAAAACTATGTTTAGAGGTACTTTTCGCTATGATAAATGGTGTGAAGTGATTGATGCTTTTAAAACCCTTAAGCTGTTTACTTCAGATACTTTAGATGTAAAAGGATTGACGTATCTTGATTTTTTTGCAAAGCTGTTGGGCGTTGCTGATAAGAAGGATATCCGGTTACAGGTTGCTGAGAAACTGGGTGTTGCTGAAGATTCGAATTCCATTATTGCAATGGAATGGACGGGCCTTTTTAACGACTCACCAATGAACCGGGAAGAAGCTTCTGCTTTTGATATCACTTCTGACCTTATGATTTCAAGAATGATGATCAACCCGGATGAACGCGATATGGTTGTTTTGGAACATACTTTTGTTGCAAAATACCCTAACGGGGAGAAGGAAGTTATCAAATCAAGAATGCTTGATTTTGGAACCATGGAAACAGATACTTCTATTGCCCGCACCGTTGCATTGCCTGCTGCCTGTGCTGTTGATATGATCCTCAAGGGAAAAATAAGCTCAACAGGTGTTTATATCCCTGTCATCCCTGAAATTTATAACCCAATCCTTGATCAACTGGAAACATTAAATATTAAGATGGTGGAGGATTATGGATTGCCGATGTCAGAAAATATCAAGTGATAATTTTCATCGTAAACCAAAAAAATGGCAAACAAATATCACCCGGATAAGGTAAGTCATCTGGGAGTTGATATTAAGAAAGCAGCAAAAGAGAAATTTCAGCAATTGAATGAGGCATATAATGAAATAAAAAAACAACGGGGAATAAAATAAAATTACTTAGCCTGAATTATGCCCAGGCTTTAATCATGAAAAGTCCATGAAATTCCAAAATTAATACGTGCATCCTGAATCGGATGATGTGGAACGAAATAGAAATCATTTTCACCAAACATGCTGTTGAAGTGCTTCCATGCCAGAAAAAATCGGGCTGTTTTTACCTGAAACTTTAGTACAGCATCCAATATTAAGAGGTTATTGATTTTTTTTTCGTCCTGCAGATAAAACGATCGTATTGCTCCCATGTAATTGTCGGCATAGTATGATGTATTGTAAAAAGCATCAAGGCCAATCTGAATTTTCAATGCTTTCTTAAAGAGAAGTTTTTGATAGTAAGCCGAGAAATCTATCATCAATGTTGGAAGCCTGATAATTTCTTTGTTTGATTGGTTTTGATAGATCACTTTTGTATTAAAATCAAATGTGGGTGTTTGAAAATTATTATCAATATAAAGGTGAAACAGATCAATGTTTCCCTGAAATTGTGCCGGTAGCGTGTCTTGAGCAAAATACACATAATCACTTAGTTGGTAGTAGTTTACGCCGGTTTCCCAAAAAGATTGATGATAGGAAAGTCCGCCAGCGAGCATACTGGTTTTATTGAAATTTTCATCCCATTGAAAATAATTTGAGTTATAGTATTGAAAAAACCAAGGTTGCGATTGACTGCTGGATGTTGCCCATAATTCTAACAAGGAAAACAATTGATCATTTCTTTTGAAATGGTTATTGAAAGTTGCTTTAATTTGATGGTCATTATTATTTATATCTCCGTTAATCCATTCAGCGTTAACTTTGAAGTTCATATTCTGTGATGGTCTGATTATCAGAGCTCCTGAATAGATGAAATGCAAATAACTTGTACTCTGAGAGGGGTTCCAGTTTACTATTTCAGTCACTTCGGTGTATTGATATTTTACTCCGAGTGTAAGTGACAGGGGGGAGGTTTGATCCATGGTATTGGTCCATGAAAAGGCATTTTCCAATTGTTTTAGTTTAAGCTCTGTATTTGATGGTAAGCTATCATAGTAAACAGTAGGATAATAGTCGTAGTTAGGGTTTTGATCCTCGTAAGTTAGTGATTGTTTTGAATAGGAAATGGATTGGGATAAAATCCCGGGGTTAAAAATGTTGGATCTGTTTTTTTCAACATCTGATGAATCTGGTTTAGCTATTTGATAGTAATGGTTAACCTGGATATGGGAATTTTTTAGTCTGTTTTCAGCTGCTGTGAGATTAACAGGGATTTGTTTTGTGTCGGATTCTAATTTCTTTTCAAATATTGAATCAACCATTATACCACCATTTTCTTCGGCTTTTATGGAGTTGAACAGAAAGCTGGCGATAATACCATATCTTTTGTTATTTGTAAAGTAGCTGGTTTTAAAGGCAACGTTGCTATTCGTTGATTTTTGACGTTGGAAATTTCCAAAAGCATCAATTATTCTGAAATTGACTCCGACATGGAGGTTTCTTCCAATTTTCTGGCTATGATTAATTCGGAAAAACTGTTCTTTAAATTTTCCCATCACATAATACAGTTCGGTGTAGGCTTTAGGTGTAAAATAATATTTCAAACGATTTGAACTAAATAAGTATTGGTCGAATGCATGGATTCCGAGGTCAAATCCGGCACGGAAAGTAGGGGAGAAGACCATGTTTTTATGCGCGAGTCCGATATTTCCAAGTGTTGCATAGAATTTACCGGATTTTTTAACAGGGTCGTAGATTTGAAAATTAGTCAGTGTGGTATCAAGTCGAAGGGTTGTTACATTAAAGTTAAGAAAGTCATTTGGAGTAAAATATAAAATAGCACAGGAGTCGATGTTTTGAATATTTTCGGTTGTATCTTGAGCCAAACTGTTAATACCGATAAGCAAAGATATTATTAAAAAGGAGATGTTGCAAAAATTAAATATGGTTTTGATTATGTACATTGAAACACCGATTAGGGATTTTCAAAGGTAGTTATTTTCACAAACGGAGGGAAGAGAAAATTATTATAAGGGAGTAGATTGAGGATATAAAAACAAAAAACCCCGGCGTTAACCGGGGTTTTTCAATAGGAGCTGGCAACGACATACTCTTCCATTCTTTCGAATAGTACCATCTGCGCTGGTGGGCTTAACTTCTCTGTTCGGAATGGGAAGAGGTGGACCCCACCGCCATAGTCACCATACAATCTTCATACCCTACAAATTGGGTAAATACTTTTAATGACATATAATGAAAGAAAACACAGGCTAGGATGATGCTAAAATGCATCATATTAAGAAAGCTAACGGGTAATTAGTACTGCTCGGCTTTGCCATTACTGGCTTTACACCTGCAGCCTATCAACGTCCTAGTCTTGAACGACCCTTAAAGGAAGTCTCATCTTGGGCTAAGTTTCGTGCTTAGATGCTTTCAGCACTTATCTCATCCAAACATAGCTACCCTGCGATGCAGCTGGCGCCACAACAGGTACACTAGAGGTTTGTCCAACTCGGTCCTCTCGTACTAGAGTCAGGTGCCCTCAAACTTCCAACGCCCACAACAGATAGGGACCGAACTGTCTCGCGACGTTCTGAACCCAGCTCGCGTGCCACTTTAATGGGCGAACAGCCCAACCCTTGGGACCTTCTTCAGCCCCAGGATGTGACGAGCCGACATCGAGGTGCCA
>CBDUSM010000126.1:0-4967 GCA_965369825.1 uncultured Bacteroidales bacterium | reverse complement strand
CAACAGTTACTTTTGGAGCTGGCGGGGTTGGAGGTATCTTTGCCCCTACTCTTTTTACCGGGGTTTTTACCGGACTATTTTTTGCTAAACTGATCAACCTGATGAACCTTGGCCCTGTTTTCGAGAGTAATTTTGCCATGGTCGGAATGGGCGGACTGATAGCCGGTGTATTACATGCGCCATTGACAGGAATATTTTTGGTTGCAGAAATTACAGGAGGGTACGAGTTGTTTGTACCGCTGATGATCACAGCTACTATTTCATATGCAACAATCAAATTATTTATCCCAAATTCAGTTTACACCTATCAACTTGCTAAAAGAGGTGAGTTAATCACCCATCACAAGGACAAGGCAATCCTGGCGAGAATGAAAGTTACTAAATTAATTGAGAAAGACTTCATACCCATTGGGCCGGATGATACGTTGGGCAGCCTGGTCAAGGTGATCACCAAATCTTCCAGAAACTCTTTCCCCGTCGTTGATAACGATAATACCTTTATGGGTATGGTTGTAATGGATGACATCAGGCATATTATCTTTAAGCCGGAGATGTATGATAAAACACTCGTAAAGAACCTGATGTTTCACCCACATACTGTTGTTGATATCAAAGACTCAATGGAGGAAGTGAGTCAAAAGTTTCACCAATCCGGGAAATATATTCTGCCTGTTTTGGGAGATGAGAAATACCTGGGATTTGTTTCCCGGGCCAAAGTTTTTTCGGAATACAGAAAGATGATTAAACATTTTTCTGACGAATAGCTATTCAATGCACTTATGCTAAAAAATAATTACTATAGGGTTCCGGTTATCTTAGTGCTTTTCTTCCTGCCATTCAGCATTTATGCGCAGAAAACAAAAAGGATCAGACTAATACAAGCCAATGAGATCCGTTACGATAAGCATTTTAAAAAGGATATACAAAGGCTTATCGGCGATGTAATAATGGAACACGATAGTATTTTTATGTATTGTGATAGTGCTTATCTGAATGACGAGGAAAACAATGTGGAAGCTTTTGGTCATGTACATATTAATACCGGCGATTCACTTGACCTTTTCGGTAATTATCTCTTCTATAATGGCATCACCAAGCTGGCTGAAATTCATGATAATGTTAGATTAGTTGATAATACAACGACTGTAAATACTGAGCATCTGTTTTATGACCGGTTAACAAAGATTTCATATTATTTATATGGTGGCAAGATCAATAGTAAAGATAACCAGTTGTACAGCGACAAAGGGTATTATTATACCAGCAAAAAAGAATTCTATTTTAAGAAAAATGTGGTACTTATTAACCCTGAGTATACGATGAAATCTGACACTTTATTGTACAACACTGAAAGTGAGATTGCTTATTTCTATGGTCCGACAACTATCCATAGTGAGGACAATTATATCTATTGTGAAAATGGATGGTATAACACCCGGTTGGATATTAGCCGATACAGCAAAAACACATTTTTCAATGCCGGCGATCAAAATCTTTCCTGCGATAGTTTATTCTACGATCAGCATAATGGCTTTGGCATAGCTTATAATAATATCACCATCACCGACACTATAAAAAACATCATTGTTAAAGGGAATTATTCTGAGTACCATAAAGTAAAAGGATACTTTATGATTACCGACAGCGCACTGGCCATTTTAGTTGACAACAATGATTCTCTTTTTCTTCATGCCGACACGATCCAGGCGACTTTTGACAGCGAGCAATCACTTGAATCATTATACGCTTATTATCATACAAAATTCTTCAGAAATGATATTCAAGGGATGTGTGATTCACTATTTTTTAATTTCACCGACTCCATCCTTACCATGTTCCATGAACCCGTACTCTGGACTAAAGAAAATCAACTGACGGCTGATACTATAAAAATATATTTTGAAAATCAACAGGTTGAGCAAATGACCATGCACAACTCATCCTTCATTATTTCAAAAGATGATTCAGTTAACTTCAATCAGATCAAAGGAGTGAATATGATCGCCTATTTTGTTAAAAACCAACTTCATAAGATCATGATATATGCAAACTCTGAAACGATTTATGCTGTAAGGGAGGAGGATGGATCCATGATCGGCATCAATAAAGCGGTTTCAGGCCACATGTGGATTTTGCTGGCTGATAGCAAAATAAAAAGACTCATTAATATCGATCATCCAACAGAAACATTATTTCCTGAGAAAGATATAACAAAAGACGATCGTCGATTGAAGGGGTTTTACTGGCACGAAGACAAAAGGCCTATTAACAAGATTGATATTTTCAGGTGGTAATGATTTTCTACCGGATATTTTAATTCTTTCTTTTCTTCTTTTTCTTGCTATCATCCGGTTCTTCCCCGGGTGGAACATAAGGTGTTTTTTTATCACTCTTACCAAAAACAGAAAAGCGGACATACCTGCCCGGATGTAACTTCATGTCTTCCAGCAACAAATTCAATTCACCAGCAGATCCAACCAGGCGATTATACAATGAATCATCATTGATCAGCATGCCAATTGTACCTTCACCATTTTCAATTCGCTGCAAAACAGCAGAAATATCGCGTAAGGTTTGATTTGTAGTTAATAATGTTTCTGATATCTTCGCCTTTGCCAATGTATCGCTAATGGCAGAAAAATTATACAAAATATTGCTTATATTCTCATTGTTATTGCTCAAATTTTTTGTAATAGACTCAATGTTATCTATTATTTCAGCGAGTCGTGATTCCTGTGTTTGTATCAGGGTATCAATTTTATACGTTGTGCTTTCAAGATTGTTAATCGTCCTTCTAATACTGGCGATACTTCGTGTAAGATCGTCTCTCAATTCTTCATTAAAAACGTATTGGATAACAGTAACCATCGAGTCGATAGAGAGAAGTAAATTTTCTGCTTTCCTTTTTAGTGGCTGAACTTGCTTATTTACCTCTTCTTTCAACCCTTCTTCAATGGAGGCTGAAAGGGTATCTCCATTAGCGCAATACTCACCAGAGGTACCAAGTTTCAAGTTAATGGCCTTTGAGCCCATCAAGTCCTGAGAATAAATCCTGGCAATAGAATTTCGAGGTATCAATAAATTATCCGCCACAATAAATTTAACGATTATTTTGGCAGAAGTGTCGCTTACAAAGTATAAATCAACAACCTTTCCCACCTGTAAACCGTTAACATTAACAGGATTTGAAGGTAACAGTCCATCTACTCTATCATACACTGCAAAAAATTCAAGTTGCTTCTTATAGAAGCTACGCCCCTGAAGAAAATTTAACCCCCAGATAAAAAGAGCAAGGGTGATAAAGAATACTAATCCTATTTTTACCTCACGAGATATTCTCACTTTATGAATCTTTTCTGTTTTTAATAATTACGTTAGTCTAATTTATCGTGCCGCGTATTGTAAAAAGCCTCTCTTTTTCCCTCTGAGAACAAAACAATGAAGGCATCGCTGAATCCCAATCTACTAACCTCTTTTTGAAGAACCTGAGCTTCTTCAAATGAAGCAGTGTTGCCAATCATGTATTTGTAATATCCTTGATGATAAAGCTCTTCTACCTCCCCTAAAGAAGATAAATTAAACATATTTACCCGTTTACGTGATTGATAGGCTCCAAGTTGCACTTTATAACGATTATTTATTTCATCTTCTGCATTATCAATATCAGGAGGAGTATGCTTTTGATCAGGCATCGAAAAAGAAAAATCTTCAGTTACTGCTAAAGCGGATTCAATGGTTCCAATTAATTCATTTAAGCCGGATCTCAATGCATTAAGCGTTTGGCCATATTGTTCATACAGTGTAGTGTTGAAAATTGGCAATGTATCACCACTATGTAAATAATTTGGCATATCACCCATAACTATTGAAAGTGAAGGATTCCCGACAATTTCTGCGTTTTCTATTAATAGAAACGAATTAACAGGTATTTTAATATTTTCATCTATCTTTATTTTTGCATTTAGTGGGTTACCGGCTTTATCAATTTTGATGTCAATGACCACGCCAACCTTGAGGCCATTAATTGTAACTTCCTGATTTAATGTTAATTCATTAACCAATTGATCGACAATAACATAATGCGTCTTTTTGAAATACAGGCCAGGGCTCACTAAAAAAAACAGGAGGACGATGACGCTTATTACTGCCAAAAGGATAAATATCCAGTATTTAGTTATTGATTTATTTTCCAAAACAGAAAAATATTCAAGGATTATTTCTCAAGATATTGTTTCGCTTCATTAATTGAAATACGTTCATCATTCAAAAATGCTACAACAAAGGCATCGCCAAACCCTAATTCTATTAATTTTTTTTTTAGAATAGCCGCTGCCTTAATTGTTTTCATATTACCGGCAGTATATTTAAACAATCCCTTATGATAATACTCTGCCACATCTTCAATACCGTCAAAAATATTTGCGTTGAGTGGCCTGGCATTTTGAGATGAAAAAAATTGCACACGAAAAAATAATTGATCGTTATTTATATTTTCCTCATCGTTAATCAAAGAAATTGCACTACTATTTTCCTTATGAAATGCACGCCTATATTCTTTAAATGCCCTGTAAATAGCTGACGCAACGTAAGCCTGTCCATCATCCGAAAGAAGGAACTTTTCTTCTTTCGGATTACTTAAAAAACCCACCTCAATTAAAATTCCGGGCATAGCCGTTTTGTATAATACCCAAAATCCGGCTTGTTTTACGCCTCTGTCGGTCAGGCCCACACGATCTCTGAATTGATCTTGTACCCTGGAAGCAACATCGAGGCTTTGATCCAAAAAAGCATTTTGAAAAAGTGAAAGCGTAACATAATCTTCATCCTGGTTAGGGTCAAATCCTTCATACATATGGGCATAATTCTCCTCCTGAAGGATAGCTGCATTTTCTTTTTTTGCTATTTCCAGGTTTGCTTTACTTTTATGCAGCCCCATAACGTATGTTTCAGCACCATGTGGGTTAGAT
>CBDUSM010000125.1:0-4989 GCA_965369825.1 uncultured Bacteroidales bacterium | reverse complement strand
TGCCGACTGCCTACTGCTATGTACTCATCCCTCCACAAACTTTAATAACCTGTCCGCTTACATAACCTGAGAGGTCAGAAGCCAGAAATAAGCAAACATTTGCAACATCTTCAGGCTGTCCGGCACGTCGTAATGGAATATTTTTAATCCATATTTTCCTAACCTCATCCGGCAACTTTTTTGTCATTTCCGTTTCAATGAAACCAGGAGCAAGAGCATTGCAACGAATATTTCTGGATCCTAATTCTTGCGCAATTGACTTGGTAAATCCGATTAACCCGGCTTTTGAGGCAGAATAACTAGACTGGCCTGCATTTCCCTCAATACCAACCACAGAGCTCATGTTAATGATAGAGCCTGATCTGTTTTTAAGCATGTGACTTTGAATTGCCTTTGTCATGTTAAAAACCGATTTAAGGTTGACGGCGATAACAGCATCCCAATCACTCTCTGTCATTCTCATTAACAGGTTATCTTTGGTAATCCCTGCATTATTAACCAGAATATCTACTTTATCAAAATCTTTTAAAACATCTGCAACCAACTCCTCACAAGCGATAAACGAACTTGCATCGGAAGGGTACCCTTTGGCTTTAACACCCAGGTTATTCAATTCATTTTCAAGGTTTTCCATATTCTCATCACGGAAAAGATCGGTAAAGACAATATTTGCACCTTCACCAGCGAATTTCAGTGCTATGGATTTTCCAATTCCCCGGGAAGCACCAGTAATTAAAGCTGTTTTACCTTCTAATAGCATCATCATAATAATTTTATTTTATTTAACTTGATGAATTCATAAGCTTGGATACTTCGTGTCCGTCAGCTGGCGGACACGAAGTAATACAAAGATATAAAAAAGAACCATGGATTATGTGTTATGTGAAATATATGATCATCTAAGCAGAGAAATATCGTATCAAATCAACTTGACCAAATTAAAGTCTTGACGATGAGGTAAATTTGGATTAACAGGATACATTCGAAAGATATAATCATACACACCGGCTTTCTCAATTAAAAATTCACAAACAAAAACAGCATGGCCATTAATAACTTCTCTTAGGTTCAGCTCTTTTACAAATTCGATTTCTTTGATTTCATTATTCTCTTTATTTCCAAATATAACTTCAACCCCCAGCTCATCCGGCGAAATTCCATTTGTATCAATCTCTATCTCTGCAATAAAATTCTGGCCCAGTTTTAACGGGCTCACTGTAGAATCAGGGACTTTAACAGAAATAATTTCGATATTGTCCCATTCATCCATGAGCTTTTTCTTCCATGAAGCCATCTCCCCGGCTAACTTATAATTGTCTTTGATAATTGCTTCTGACCGCTTAATCAGGTGTTGGTAGTAATTATTGGAATAATCATCCAACATCCTTTTCATTGTATAATGAGGGGCAATTTTGGCGATGGCATTCTTAATATACGCAACCCATTTTTCAGGGATATTACGTTCGTTTCTATCATAAAACAGCGGGACTATCTCATCTTCAAAAACGCCATAAATTGTTTCTGCATCCAATTCATCCTGAAATGGTTGATTGGTGTATGTTCTGTTTTTCTGGATCGCAAATCCGGCTCCTGGAAGATATCCTTCAGCCCACCAGCCATCCAGCACACTGCAATTGATAACACCGTTCATGGTTGCCTTTTCACCACTTGTCCCGGAAGCTTCTAAAGGCCTTGTGGGTGTATTTAACCAAACATCAACACTCGAAACCAACTCCTTAGCCAGGGCAATGTTATAGTTCTCAATAAAAATTACTCTACCTATAAATTCCGGCATTTTACTGATCTCCATTATTCTCCTGATCAGATCCTGTCCGGCTTTATCATTAGGATGAGCTTTCCCTGCAAAAATAAACTGAACAGGACGATCTTTTTTGTTTACGATTGAAGAGAGCCTCTCCAGGTTACTAAATAAAAGATGAGCTCGTTTATACGTTGCAAACCGCCTGGCAAAAGCAACGGTAAGGGTTTTATCATCTAATATTTCTAACGTTTTTAATATTAGTTTTGGATTCTCCTGCCTTAAAGTCATTTCATTTTTTACTCTGCCTTTAATAAAAGATATCAGCTTTCTGCGGTGCTCTTGCTTTGTATCCCAGATAATCTCATCAGGAACCTGTAAAATTTTCTCCCAGTGTTCCGGGTTTGATTGATCACATAAAAAATCCTGACCAAAATATTGCGAAAACAGCTTCTGCCATTGTTCAGAAGCCCAGGTAGAATAATGCACGCCATTGGTAATATGGCCTATATGAAGTTCATCCGGATAAAAGCCATCATATAAAACATTAAACATTTTGCGTGATTCTCTTCCATGGATATTACTAACCCCATTCATCTCTTGTGAAAGGTTTGCAGCAAGTACGCTCATAGAAAATTTCTCCCTGCGATCATTTTTGCGAAATCGTCCAAGATTCATAAAATCTGCCCAGGTTAAATCCAATCGATCAGCATAATGCGGAAGATATGTTCTCAAAAGATTTTCATCAAACAGATCATGGCCTGCCGGAACCGGGGTATGTGTAGTGAACAATGTTGAGGACCTAACAACCTCCTTCGCTTCCATAAATGTAAGGTGTTCTTCCTGGACATACTTTCTAAGCCTTTCGATACCAATAAAAGCAGCATGCCCTTCATTACAATGAAAAATATCAGGCTTCAAGCCAAGAGCTTCTATAAGACGAATTCCGCCAACACCCAGCACCAATTCCTGCATTAACCGGTTTTCATTATCTCCTCCATAGAGTTGATGAGTAATGGTCCGGTCTTTATCACTGTTCTCTGTAATATCCGTATCCAATAAATAGAGAGATATCCTGCCTACTTCCACCCGCCAGACTTTTGCATAAACCACTCTGCCCGGCATTGCCTGTTTTACTTTTATCCAGTTACCTTTTTCATCTCTCACAGGAATTACCGGCAGATGAGTGAACTTCTGAGGTGTATAACTTGAAATTTGATCGCCAAACAGTGAAATGGTTTGGTTAAAATATCCATAACGATACAACAATCCGACTCCAACCAAATGAAGGTTTGTATCACTAGCCTCCTTTAAAAAATCACCAGCAAGAATACCCAATCCACCGGAAAATATTTTCAAAGTATCATGTAAGCCATATTCCATGCTAAAATAAGCAATGGATTTGGATGGCCTGTTCTTCTTCTGATCCATATAATCCAGGAATTTTGAATATACTTCCTGAAGCTTCTCCATAAATTGCCCGTCACGTTTCATTGCTTCAATCTTATCAATGGATAATGCTTCAAGAAGAGCGATAGGATTATTCCTATAACTTTCCCATAGCCCGGGATCAATCATTTTAAAAAGATCCATTGCCTCATAATTCCACGACCACCAAAGATTTCGCGATAACTCATAAAGTTTATTAAAAGAGCCATTTACCTGTGGGGTAACCAATATTTTCCTCCACGTGGGTTTTTCCGGTTTGGTTTCACGAAATGCATATAATTGTTCAGTCTGAATCTTACTCTTATACAATGCAGCACGTTCGCCTGATTTTTGAAGCGCTACAGTATACGCTTCAAAATAATGAGCAATCAGGTTCTCCCAAAGGGCAATACGTGAAACTTCAAAGGCCTGGGCACGAGCGTTTTTACGATCTGATTTCGATTGGTTTGAAAAAGCAAATAAAGCCTTCTTAATTGCTTCAGTTGTTCCATCTTCAAAATCATCATTTCGCTCAACAACAATGACACCTGAATTTTTTTTGCCATATTTCGAGTTAACCCACTGACCAAAACCAGCTAATGTTGTTGTAATCGTAGGAATATGGAATGCGATGCTTTCAAGAGGGGTATAGCCCCATGGTTCATAATAAGATGGAAAAACAGAGATATCAAAGCCGATAAGGAAGTCATAGTAATCCATATTGAAGATACCATCCTGTCCATTAAGATACGAGGGAACAAAAATTATTTTCACCTTATCTTCCGGGCTGTTATTAAGTCCATTGGCTACAATTGCCTCCAATACCGGGTCATGCTGTTTGTTAAATAAATTGTGCGTCAAAAACTCATTCCTGACAGGTTTGTCATAATCTGGATTACCGATCCTCGTAGCAAGCTCTTCTCTCGGGCCGGTTTGATGGGCAGGTACAGCAATAACAGCAATAAGTTCATGATCAAGTGATTGCTTATTCATATCCCCCAGGGCCTTGATAAACAAGTCGATCCCTTTATTCGTGAATTCGTACCGGCCGCTGTTAATAATGAGGGTGCTTTCAGTACTAATTTTCTGGTTAAGAATGGCTTCGGTAACAGCAATGATTTTTGACCGGGCAAATGAACGTTTCTCTTCAAACTTCTCTGATGTGGGCACAAATGAGTCTTCAAAACCATTTGGAGTAACAACATCTACATCTTTATGAAGAAAATAGTGGCACTCCTTTGCAGTAATGTCACTCACAGTTGTAAATGCATCAGCTTCCATTGCCGATATTTTCTCGAGAGAATATTTTGAACGAATCCCGAAATTGTTTGCCAGGATATTGGCATCAAACACCTTGAGGTCTTTATATAATGGGAGGCCGTTTCCGGCAATACTGCGTCCAATAATGGTTGCATGCGTGGTAAAAACAGTTGAAGCCTGAGGTACCTGGTCTTTCAAGTAAAGCACTCCCGTTCCTGTCATCCACTCATGAAAATGAGCAATCAATTTATGGCTGCTACTTACAAAATAATCATAAAAGCTATGAATGATCTTTGCTGCAGCAAAGCCAAATAATGCAGGTTCGATATAATCCCATTGCCCTGATAATGAATCCAGTTGATAGGTTTCCCAGAAGTGCGAAAATATTTCATCCTTTTGAGGAAAATAAGGAGTGAAATCAACCAGGATAACGATTGGTTTACCGGCAATGTTCCAGCGTCCGATACGCAACTTCAAGCCATCGTCCGCAGCTTTTTCTCTCCAGGGCCTGAATAATTGTTGATCTTCAATAAATTCCGGGT
>CBDUSM010000124.1:0-5045 GCA_965369825.1 uncultured Bacteroidales bacterium | reverse complement strand
CTGATGCATATAAACAGGAGGTGAAGGCAAGAAAAAACCATCGCCGGTTGAAGTCCAGAAAACAGATTTAATAAACGTTCCCTGAGCATTTATAAAGATTGCGGAGTTTTCACAAATACTGGTATCATTGCCCACTTCGATATCAGGAGGCATAATAGGTCCAAAGTCAAAAGCACCGATGCGGGTTCTCCACCCACTCCCCATATATTCTTGCGTGTACCAAAAAATAGAGTCAGCAACCGGGTCAACCGACATCATGCTATAATCACCCCATCTATTGTAGGAACTCTGAGAGTTGGTTCCAGCCACCAGTTCCATTTCCGGGTAGTTCATTTCTCCCAGTGGAGCATCCGGCGAGCGTCCGGTATACCTGACTGAGGGGTATGTACTTGAGCTGGAAACTGTATAACCTAAAGCAATGGTACCATAACCATTCATAGCAATGCTTGCCATCCATCTATGCTCACTATCAGGAGAATATGTTCCTTGCTGGTAAATATACCAATCGCCATCATCTTTCCTCATTTCATACCATCTAACACCCGCATGCCCATCAACTTTTACCGTGTGATTAGTTAATAACACCTCATAATCATCAAAGTTTCTGTATTGAAGCCTGTACATCAGGCGGTCGCTAATGGAAGATAACCCCTGTCCGGTTCCTGGTTGCGGGATTCCCCCCATATCAGGATTAAAGGATTCTGTTTCAAGTGAAGCAACAAGCGTATACGACGAATTACTTGTATTCTCCCAGTCCACATGAAACTCATAGATATCGAGATTCTGGTTACCCCAGGTATGCAGATGAGCAAAATAGTTAGGTGCACCTGCCGGGGGCAAAGGGCCATCAAGGTCGGAGGGCATCATACTGAAAGTTCCTGGCATATCGTAATAAACCATTTGTGCATCAGGGTCACCAACCAGCATTTTTTCTCTTTCAAAAGCTGTAACAGCAGCCCGTGTATATGATCCGAACATATTAAACGATGCATAGTAGGCATCTGTCCATACGCCAAACTTCGGATAATCGTTAAAGGCAGGAAATTCAAACGCATATCGATAATATGAACCCAGGGGGTCGCCAGTTTCAGAAATTGCAATCAATTCCCAGTAAGTTCCGTTAGAGGTGTTGATGGCAAACTGTGTTGCAACCCAGCGGTCAGCAATCTCATCATACAACAAAATCGGGTCACCATCATTGGTGCCGGTCCATGGACCAATAAAACCATCCCATAAAGTGCTGTTATCAGCAGGGCCATATAGCTTATTGCCTTGTTTGTCGTAAATTGCAAACGAGAGATTGATCATCTGAAAATAATGATTCGGGCCAACATCACCCTCTGTATCAGGTGGAAGTACCCCATTGACGTTACCCACACCATCAAAGCTGTAAATAGGTCCGCGGGTAGCTGTTGTGCCCATATGTTCCTGGGTAACAGGATCGATAACATCAGCAAATTTCGCTCTGGTCTCATCACTCGGCTGTGATTCAAGGCTTGGGTTCTTTATTATTCCATCTTTCCAACTCCTGTCGCGCTCGCCTGGAATTACAATAGGCATATTTCTTAGCGGAGGTGTTTTATCAAAATATTTTGCAGTTGAAACAAAAGAAGGTTCAATTTTAGTTTCCTGAGAAACTAAAAATATAACGAAAACAAAGAAAGAAATAATAATTAAAAAAAAATGTTTCATGATTTTAAAAAAATTTTAATATAGCTAAATTACTGAATACTAAACTCAAACGTTCGTTTTATTCTATCTCTTTTAAGATAAAGAATTAAATAATATGGTCCAACCAGGGATAAAGATATCAAACCTGCCAGCCCTTCATGGTTCATTATTGAAACAAGAACAATCAATGATATGAATATGATCAAAAATGGGATAATATAACCCAGCAACAGGGCTTTTGTCCCTAAAGATCTTTTCATCACCACATTAACATTGTCGCCTACTGAAAAACGCCCATCATGATTGTTCTTAACATCCACCATCTTTTCCTGCATTTCTGCCATATTGCAAATACCTTTCACCTGACAGGATGAACAAGCCGAAGCAGATAGTATTTTCACTCTAATTATTTCCCGGTCAATTTCATCAACGACGCCCGGGTGTGATATTAAATCAGTAAGATCATTCATTTGGCTTCAGCATCATTTACTAACTATCAATTTATTAACACATATCCTGAAATCTCCAGTTTAGAATCAGGATTTTTAGGGTCATTAGATGTAACATTTATATGATATTTTTGTTCACCCTTCTTACCTCTGCTAGTATAAATTACTTTGATCATACTGCTTTCTCCCGGTTCAATTTCCTGATCCATAGATTTTGCTTTTGTGCAACCACATGTTGCTCTTGTTGCCCGAATAAAGAGAGTTCTATAGCCCTCATTCCTGAAGGGATAAAGATGAATAACTGTATCGCCCTGGTTAATACTGCCAAAATCATAGGTTACTTGTTCGAAACGAATGACAGGTGCACTTTTCCGTTCTTCTTCAGACAGGCTGGAAAAATCTTCTTTTATTATTGGGCTAACGAGGATTTTCTTTTTAGATCGTTCAACATCATTGGTCTCAAAAAAGAAATAATTAACAATCCTGCCATATTCACCCTTAAGAGGCGCATTGTAAGTAACTGCAATTTTCCCTTCCGTTTTGGGTGGCATTTCAGGTGGGAATGCTTCACATGTTATGTATTCAGGTAGATTATTAAAGTGAATAGTCATTGTATTGTCCCAATCATTATAAATAAAGATTGTATCAGCTTGAATATCATTTATGGTGATACCGGAAAAAGCCAACCCAATATTCTTAAACCTTAAATTCCCGGTTTTTTGCGTATATCTCTTATGCATAGCAGCTTCATCCTGGGCTTTCAACACTACTATAAAAGCCATTCCAATTAAAATCAATAAAATAGACTTTGCTTTCATATTTAATTTTTAGTTAAGTATCAAAACCTTCCTTGTAATCTGTTCGTCACCTGATTTCATTCTCAAAAAATACAATCCACTTGTAATCTTTGATCCATCTATTGTCCATGTAAAATGGTGCGTCCCTTGATTGTACATTCCCTTAACTACAGTTGATATTTTTTCTCCTGACAGAGCGAATAAAGAAATATCGGTCATGCTGTTCATTGCTAATTCAATCGTAATATTCATTCCCTGCTTTTGTTCAAGCCTGAGCGGGTTTGGATATATTTCGAAGGCATCAATCCGGGTTCTCATCAACTCAGGTAGGCCAATTGCTATATCATCCAGATCAATCTTAAAGGCTGACAGCCCATAAGTTCCAACAAATAATGTACGTTCATGAATTTTCATAGCCGTTACTGCAACATTAGCCATGCCTTCTGAAATACCGGTCCAGGATTCACCCCCGTTTTTTGTACAAAACACTCCGGCATCAGTTCCAACAAAAATTCTGCCAGAGTAATCAGGGTCGAAATCTATAGTGTTGACAGGAATATCCGGCAAGTTACTACTAATGCTTATCCAGTTTTGTCCAAGGTTGTCCGATTTAAACACATGTGCCTGTGGCTCATCCCATCTGAACCCTGAAACGGTAGTATAAACTGTATTTTCATCAAATGGGTCACAAGCTACTCTTGTTATCCATCTTTTCGGCAAGCCTTCGGAGATTTCACTCCATGAACCACCGGCATTTACAGAAACATGAACATGTCCGTCATCAGTTCCGGCCATAACAATTTGAGGATTAACGGGTGAAACGGCAATAGTGGAAACAGTGTGGAAGGTACTGCCATCATCGCCATCAGTAAGATCCGTGCTTACAGCGGTCCAATTATTCCCCGCACTTTCAGACTTCCACACCCGGTATGTTCCAAAATAGAGCGTACCCGGATCTGTTGGATGCATTGCTAAAGGTGATGACCAGTTAGTACGATCAGACGACATTGGCCAGGCAATGTAACTGAACGAATTTCCTCCATTAGTCGATTTATGCAATTGTCCCCATTGATATTCAGCATAAATAATATTGGAATTGGAATAATCAACGAGCGAATAAAATCCATCGCCTCCGAGAATAGCATGCCAGTCGTCGAGAGCCCCTGTTAATGTCCGAATGGTATTATTGTCCTGTGTTCCCCCATATATTCTTTCCGGGTTTAAAAAGTCCACTTCAAGGTGATAAAATTGAGTAATAGGAAGATTATTGATTTTGGTCCATGTGTTGCCGTAATTACTACTTGTATAAAGTCCGCCATCATTGCCTTCAACACAAAAACCTGTGTTACTATCAATATAAAGGGCATGGTGGTCAACATGAAAGCTCCAATTACCCAACTCCTGCCAGCTATTTCCTCCATTATCCGAACGAAACGAATAAACGCCCAAAACAAATACTCTGTCTGCATTTTCAGGGTCAACCCGTACCTGGCCAAAATACCAGCCAAATGAGCTATTCATGCCCCATAATGGATTATCGAACTTACGAACCCAGCTTTCTCCTCCGTCGTCCGAACGGTAGACCCCAACAATAGATCCCGGAAGATCATAAAAAGCATATAAGATATCCGGGTTTGACAAAGAAATGTCAATACCAATACGTCCTGTTTCAGACCCTACGGGGAGGCCATTGGTAAGCTGTGACCAGTTATCTCCTCCATCGGTTGTTATATAAATTCCGGAACTCACCCCAAATGACCTTCTGTAATTTCTACCCCTCATCCTCTCCCACATGGCAGCATAAAGAATATCAGGGTTGTTGGGATGTTGGATAATGTCAATAGCAGATGTTGAATCGGTAACAAAAAGGACTTTATCCCAGGAGCCTCCCCCATCAAGGCTCCGGTAAATACCCCTGTGCTCATCCGGTGTAAACAGATTACCACACGCAGCAGAAAAAATACGTTGGGAATTGTTATAGTCAACAATAATACGGCCTATATATGCAGAATTCTCAAGCCCGGCGTGATTCCAGTTTGCCCCTGCATCAACTGATTTATAAACACCATTTCCAAAAAAACTATAACTGGAGGCGTTAGCTTCTCCTGTTCCGGCATAAATAATATTT
>CBDUSM010000123.1:0-5060 GCA_965369825.1 uncultured Bacteroidales bacterium | reverse complement strand
GGTGAACTAAATTTTGATTTTTTGCGTTATGCTGATGTGCATTTAATAATGGCTGAAGCTCAGAATGAACAAGGAAAAACTGGTGATGCTGTTGGTTACCTTAATTTGATAAGAAAGCGCGCAAGGGAGTGTTATCTGTATGATGAGAATCTTCCCGGATATGGAACCATACCTGAAGGACTATTACCGGATGTTGAAGATCAGGGACAGTCATATGTGAGAAATGCTATCCGGCACGAACGGAGAGTAGAATTAGGATTTGAGTTCCAGCGCTATTTCGATATAATTCGATATGGGGCGAATTATGCTAATAATGCATTCAATGATAAGGAGAATTTTGACTATAATACCAATAAATTCTTCCCTATTCCACAAAAGGAGGTCGATACAAATTTTGAGTTATAAAATAATTTTTAATCAGGAAATAAGTCTAATAAATCTAATGTTTAACTAAAATCTAAAACTATGTTTAAAAAAGGATCAATTATTTTGATGTGGGCAATGATCATCCCATTTATGACTGGAATTTTACTATCATCAGGTTGTAAAGATGACGAAGAAGAATGCCCAACCGTGAATTACACTGCAATTGATGCAAAAATTGCAGAAGCTCAAACAATTCATGACGTTGCAGTTGAAGGTACAGAAATTGGACAATATGAAGCAGGCTCAAAAGCCGTTCTTCAAACTGCTATTAATAATGCCTCAACAGTTAGAAACACTGAATGTGTAACACAGGCTGCGCTTGATGCTGCTGTAACCAATCTCGATCAGGCATTGCTTGCCTTTGATGCTAAAATTGTCACTGAAATCGCTCCTGAAAACCTTGTCGCTAATTGGCTTATGAATGGTAATGCCATGGATAATACAGGAAACGGGCACGATGGTACATTAACCGCCGGTCATGTTAACTGGGGCTCAGGTATGCCAACTCCAACTGCCGACCGTTTTGGGAATGCTGATTATGCTTACCAGTTTGGTGATGGTGGTAATATCGAAGTACCCACTGCCACAGCATTCAACCCACCGGAAATGAGCATTGTAACCTGGATTAAATTGGATGATACATGGGCTCATAGCTATTTCTTTTCGTTGGATATCTGGAATTGCTATAAGTTCCAGGTTCAGGATGCTAACAAGCCTTTCTTCACCTGTAAAATTTTGAAAGATGACGGATCAGGTGAAAATGCATGGATTGATAAAGACAGCAATACAGAAATGCTTGTTAATGATGAATGGACACACATTGCAGTTACGTTTAGAAGTGGTGAGATGACGTTCTATTTTAACGGAGTGGAAGCCATGTTTTGGGATGATTTCCCAACAGGTACTGTGGTTGCACCAAATCCGGCTGTTAATCTTTGTATTGGACAGGCATTGCCAACCGGCGTCTATACTGACATTCCTGATGACCCATATGAATGGAAAGAATGGTTAGGTTTCCTTAAAGGCAGTCTGGACGATCTTAAATTCTATAACATTGCTCTTTCTGGTTCCCAGGTAAATTCAATCTACCAGTGGGAGAAGGATAATGCTAATGAGTAAACGCTTTATGTAATGAACTAGTTAAAGGGGCTTTCTTAAATAATTGATATTTAGGGAAGCTCCTTCTTTTTGTTTTAAATGCGAATCAAGAGTTGAACCCCTATCAGGGTTCTCGTTGTTATTGTCTGATTATCCACGGGTTACACCCGTAGTTATTCATGTTATATCCGCCTCAGACGGATAAGATTGTCCGAAGGACAATAACGTGAATAGCCCCGTGCGGAGCTCGGGGTTAACAATAGAAGTTCCAAAAACAACCCCGAAGTGGGTTGAACTTATGAGACAATTACTAATAATCAATATAATACAACCCTTGATTCACATTTTAAGTGGGTTTTAGGTTTTTTTATGAAAAGATATCTTAATACACTTCTGTTTTTTGGTTTTTTGTTGGTTGTTTCATGCAATAGCAAGTCGAATCACGATCAGCTTACTTTCTGGTCGTCAAATAATTCTCAGGAAATCGCTCTGACGCGGATTATGGTTGAAAAATGGAATAACCAACATCCAAATTATCCTATCGGGTTCCAACCTGTTCCTGAAGGAAAATCAAGTGAAGAGATCATCCTCGCTGCTGTAGTTGGTAAAACAACTCCTGATATTTATGCAAATATGTGGCAGGGAAGTGTTGAAATGTATGCCAAAGCCGGCGTTCTAATCCCTTTCGATACACTCGACGGATTTATGGAATTCATTAGAACACGGTGCTCCGATGAAGTGATATTGGAAATAACTTCCTCTGATGGACACATATACCAGGTACCCTGGAAGGTAAACCCGATCATTACGTTATACAATAAAAAAACATTTGAGAATCTTCAAATGGAGGGATTGCCGGATACCTATTCAAAGTATATGGATGCAGCGAGACAAATACAACAGGATGCTGATGGAGATGGTTATGTTGACCGATGGGTCGGATACACAACAGTAATGGTAATCTGGTATCAGCGGTTATTTAATTTCTACCCGTTATATCTTGCTGCATCGAATGGAGCCCCTTTGATAAAAAATAATAAAGCTGCTTTTAACAATGAATATGCAGTTGGTGTGTTCAGGTTTTTGCAGCAATTATATATTAACAATTATTTCTCCAAACAAAGAATGGGAGGATCACAGGACCCATTTATTTCTGAACGTTTTGCTACATTATTTACTGGCCCCTGGCAGATTAATTATTTAAATAAGTTTAAAAGTGATAGCCTGGAATTTGACTTTTTTCCAATCCCTGTTCCCGACAACCACGAAGGCCCTGTTTACACCTATGGTGATCCTAAAAATATGGTAATCTTTAATACATGCAATGATCCCCAAACTGCATGGGAGTTTATCAAAACAATGATCACCAGAGAGGGTGATCTGAAATTATTGGAAATCACCGGCCAGTTTCCAAGGAGAAAAAATTTGATGAATGATACCTACTTTAAAGATTTTCTGGAGAACAATCCTAAAATGCAGGTCTTTGCCCGGCAGGTTGAATTTATTAAAGGTGTGGATAATCATGAATTGATAGTAGAAGTTCTTGATATCATCTCGCAAGAGTATGAAGCTTGTGTGATATATAACCGTAAAACGCCTGAAGAAGCCATCGATGCTGCTGCCAAAGCTGTTGATGTTCTACTCGGAAATATTGGGGAAAACTGATTCCTGATTACCTGATAACGGATTCTGTTTCCGGATCAAAGAAATGAACCCCCCCGGTATCAATAAACAAATCAACGCTCTTACCCATTTCGAGCTTACTTTCCGGTGAAAACCTTGCAATAATTTGTTTTTCGTCAAGAGCTGCGTATATCAGCATTTCACTGCCCATTTGTTCAATAGCAATGCAAGTAGTAGAAAGTTTTGCAAAGGCCCGCTTGTTGATTTGAGGTTTACTGTAAATATCTTCCGGACGAATGCCAAGGATAACTTTTTTACCTTCAAAATTAGCTATGGTTTTGTTGGGTATATCCTTCAGGTTTACATTAAAACCGCTGCTTTCATGAGTAAAATATAACGAATCGGTTCTCTTAATCATACCAGAAATAAAATTGACGGGAGGAGAACCAATAAACCCTGCAACAAAAATATTGTCAGGTTGGTTATAGAGTTTCATAGGTGAACCTATTTGCATCACAACACCATCTTTCAACACAATGATACGGTCACCAAGGGTCATGGCTTCTGTTTGGTCGTGTGTAACATAGATGATTGTTGCTTGTAACTTTTTATGCAGTTTTTGGAGTTCAACACGCATCTGAACACGCAGCTTAGCATCCAGGTTACTAAGGGGTTCGTCAAAAAGAAACACTTTCGGGTTTCGGACAATAGCACGTCCAATAGCCACTCTCTGGCGTTGCCCGCCGGACATAGCTTTTGGCCTTCTGTCTAATAAAGGGATGATCTCTAAAGTTGCTGCAGCCTTTTGAACCCGCTGGTCAATCTCTTTTTTTGGTATCTTTTTAAGCTTAAGGCCAAACGCCATATTCTGATAAACAGTCATGTGAGGGTATAAAGCATAGTTTTGGAAAACCATAGCGATATCCCGGTCTTTTGGAAGCAAGTCGTTGACCCTCTTTTTGTCAATTAGCAAATCGCCAACGGTTATTTCTTCTAACCCTGCAATCATTCGTAATACGGTACTTTTTCCACATCCCGAGGGGCCCACCAGCACAACAAACTCTTTATCCTGAATTTCGAAACTAACACTTTCGACGACATTTGTTTTGCCATCATAGCTCTTACTTATATTTTTTAGTATTACATCTGCCATTGATAATATATTTTTTACAATTTAAAAATAGATCCGGGAACATGTGTGATCCTGCAAGCCAGATCGAGCTCCCCTGATGCTATAATAAAATGATTTCCTGCATCTACGATTCCTGTTGTAAATACAACATCCGTAAGGTAAATAGATTCTTTCAAGTTGTTGGTTAATTCATCATGTGATTCGAGCAATGGATTCACATCTTCAATCTTAATAATATGATGAGGGTTATCTCTGTTAAGTATTGCCCAAAATGTTCTGTAAATTCCAACTTCACCTTTATCCTCTACACCATGGAAAAGCATTAACCATCCCTTATCAGTCAGAATTGGGGGTGTTCCTCCTCCAATCCTTTTTGATGACCGTGTGCCTTTATGCGAACGGATGAAAGCTTCATCGGTTGGTTTCCAATGAATTAAGTCAGGTGAAGAAGCCAGATTGATCGAAGGTCCGGGATATAATTGTGAGTCTGGTGGTGGAGCAAAATAGAGAGCCCCTAAAGGACGGGTAAGCGCATAATATTTATCTCCAACCTTCCCTTCAAACAGCAGCATGTCTTTATTTTGATGATCCAGAATAATTCCTGCATAATCGTAATGAAGTCCATCGTCACTAATATAAAGAGTGGTTGCATGTCGTTCTGAACTCACAGTGCAAGTCGTCAAATAATATTTACCTTCAATAAAAGAAATGCGGGCATCCTCAATTCCATATTCCTGGCTGGTTCTGTCTGGCCCTATGATTTGTTTGTAGTGAATATTAA
>CBDUSM010000122.1:0-5067 GCA_965369825.1 uncultured Bacteroidales bacterium | reverse complement strand
CAGAGGAAGTGACCCTTGATCGAATTAGCAAGGCTATTGCTCAATTTATCAGGACGTTGATTTCTTCTGATACTAAATTCGACCGGTATATCAGGGGAGAAGAGCAGTTATCAGATCCTGAATTAAGGGGATTTATTTTATTTACTACTGAAGAGGGAGCCGACTGCTTTCACTGCCACGGTGGTTTTGGAAATCCGCTTTTCACCACAAACCTGTTTTACAATAACGGGAAAGATTCATTATTTACAGGACCTTATGAAGATATAAGGGACCGGTATCATGTAACTGGCGACCCGATGGATTTGGGAGCTTACAAAGCAACCACCATGAGAAATATTGAATTCACAGGGCCTTACATGCATGATGGCCGGTTTGCCACATTGGATGAAGTAATTGATTTTTATTCCCACCATGTTGTTTGGTCACCATATATCAACCCTTTAATGCATCACGTAACTAAAGGAGGTGTCCAGCTTCTTCCCCAGGAGAAGCAAGACCTGAAGGCGTTTCTGAGAACACTGAAAGACACCATCTTTCTAAATAATCCTGCTTATGCCAATCCCGGGGTGTTTCCGGATGGAACGACATTTAACTAATATCATTTAATAATCTGCTTCCATTCCAAGATTATAGAAAATAAAACCCCACTCGTCAGCCACCTCTTCAATGATTTTAGATGTTGGCTTTCCTGCTCCGTGGCCCGCTTTAGTTTCAATGCGAATTAAAACAGGGTTTTCACCTACATGCTTTTCCTGGATTGTTGCCGCAAATTTAAACGAATGGGCGGGTACAACACGGTCGTCATGATCGGCAGTTGTGATAAATGTTGCCGGGTACTCAACGCCATCTGTTAAATTATGGATTGGTGAATAACCATGCAAATAGTTGAACATGGTAGAATCATCATCGCTTGTACCATAGTCACCTGCCCAAGCCCATCCAATGGTAAATTTATGGTATCGAAGCATATCCATAACACCCACTGCAGGCATAGCTACTTTGAATAGTTCCGGCCGTTGTATCATGCAGGCACCCACTAACAAACCACCATTTGAGGCCCCGGCAATAGCTAACTTATCCGGATTTGTATATCCTTGATCAATAAGATATTCAGCTGCAGCAATGAAATCATCAAAAACATTTTGCTTTTGAAGCTTTATCCCGCCTTTATGCCATTCTTCTCCATATTCTCCACCACCTCTAAGGTTTGCCATGGCATATACACCACCATTCTCCAGGAATATCAGACGGCTGACACTGAAATAGGGAGTTAAGCTTATATTGAATCCACCATATCCATATAAGTAGGTTGGGTTTTTGCCATTCAGTTTCATATCCTTATGATGCACGATGAACATAGGAATGGGCGTACCATCTTTACTTTCATAAAAAACCTGATTCGTAACATAATCGTCGGGATTGAAGTTGATATCAGATTCTTTATAAATTTCTGAACTGTTTGAGGAGATATCGTATTTATAAATAGTAGAGGGGAAGTTGAATGACGTAAAAAGATAAAATGCCAAATTTTCATCTTTTTTACCACTGAATCCAATCAAAGAGCCTATGCCCGGTAACGCAAGTTCGTCAACATATTTACCCCTGAAGTCGTAGATAAAAGCCTTACTAGTGGCATCTTTCATGTATTCAATGACAATATGATTTCCAATGAGGGTTGCACTTTCCAGTACTTCTTCTTTCTCAGGGATCAATGTTTTCCAACTTTTTTTATCCGTCCTTTTTAGGTTAACCATAACCAGCTTCTTCCTGGGAGCCCCGTCGTTAGTAATAACTAAAAATGCGTTGCCAATATTATCAACCACTCCATACTGGTATTCAAAACCGTCAGCTAGTTTGATGAACTCGTTACCAGGTGTAGTCAGATCTTTATAATAGAGTGCATTTCCGTCAGTTGATTCAGATTCATACAGAATCAGAAAATTTTCATCATCCGTGGTAGCTGCGTAATAATTCCTTTGAGGGTTATCCAAATTCTCATGTATAAGAATATCTTCACTTTGAGGTGTTCCCACTTTGTGATAATAGACTTTATGAAATTCATTTTTTGATGACAGCTCCAGTCCCTGGTCAGGTTCGTTAAATCTGCTATAATAGAATCCATCACCTTTCCAGGAGATACCGGAAAATTTTACCCAATGAATTTCATCATCAAGTTTTTTACGGCTATCTATCTCCATAATATATATTTTGTTCCAATCTGAACCTCCCTCGGCGGTTGCATATGCCAGGAACTTGCCATCCTTTGAAACAGCTGAAGTAGCTACGGCAATAGTACCATCTTCAGAAAGTTCGTTGGGGTCTAAAAGGACTTTTGGTTCAGCATCTAATTCTTCCTGAATATATAGAACACTTTGGTTTTGCAAACCATCATTTTTGGAAAAGAAATATTTACCGCCTTCCTTAAAAGGAACTCCGTATTTAGGGTAGTTCCAGAGTTCTGTAAAACGTTCTTTGATATCTTCTCTGAACTCAATTTTTTCCAGGTACCCATAGGTGACTTCATTTTCAGCTTTAACCCATTCGGCTGTTTCCTGAGACGTGTCATTTTCTAACCAACGATAAGGGTCGGCTACTTCTACTCCAAAATAATTATCAACAACATCTCCTTTTTTCGTGTCAGGGTAAGTGACCTTGATTTCTTTAACTTTCGTTGTGCAAGCTGCTATTAATATTATTCCCATAATGGCAGTTAGGTAAACAAATTTTTTCATAACTCGATTTTTTGATTGTTAATGATGCTTTTATGATGGAAAATGAGTATTTTTATATTTCATTTTTACAATTAGGAGTGCAAATATAATAAATACATTGATCAACAAACAGATATACATAGGCACTTTTACATTTGTTATTTTTTTGGGGTTGTTATTTGCTCAACAGGTATATGCTCAAAAAGAAGCCAATGTCTGGTTATTTGGAGAATATTCGGGTTTGGATTTCAACCATGATAAACCCATTGCCATCACTGAAAATCAGGTGATGATTGCTGAAGTTGGCTGTTCATCTATTGCCGACAATAATGGGAATCTTCTTTTTTTTACCAATGGTGAGACAATATGGAACAGTGATTATGAAGTGATGATGAATGGCTCGGGCCTGTTTGGGAACGCTAATGCCACTCAGTCATGTATCATTGTTCCATTCCCTGGAAACGATTCTTTTTATTATGTGTTTACCCTTGATAAAGCTTCACCGGGGGGTGACAAAGGGTTGAATTATTCTCTTGTTGATATCAGCAAACAAAATGGAGGTGGAGAAGTAATTGAAAAGAATATTCCTTTGAAAACCAATGTATCTGAAAAGCTAACTGCCATAATACATCATAATAAAATGGATTTCTGGGTAATTGTTCATGAATGGGAATCAGATGCATTTTTTTCATACCTGGTAACATCTGAAGGGCTTAACCATCAGCCAATTATTAGCCATTCCGGCACTATTCATAACCCACCAATTCAGGATACCCCTTTGGGCAGCATGAAAGTCTCGCCAGATGGATCTAAGCTGGTTGTGGCACTTTACAGTAAGCAGATTTTTGAATTTTTTTCCTTTGATAACACAAGCGGGTTAGTTTCAAATTTCCAAAGCTCAAATTCCGTTTTCCATGGTGCCTATGGTGTGGCTTTTTCACCGGATTCCAGGAAAGTATATGGCAGCACTTATTTTATAAACAACCATGAGGCCAGTTCTTATATTTTTCAGTTTGATCTTAGCTTAGCCGACATTGCCGGGTCAGCATCATCCATACCCAGTCATGCTGATATGCAAATACGGGCATGTGCTATTCAACTTGGCCCGGATGGAAGAGTATATGTTTCCCGATATGGTGAAGACTCACTTGGCGTTATTATTAATCCATCCAGGGAAGGGATAAAATGTAATTATATTGAAAAATTTACTGACCTGCAAGGCAGAAAAGCATTGGCAGGCTTTCCCAACTTTATCCAGAGTTATGTTAATAATTCTTGCTTCGATTACGCACAAACCTGTTTTGGGGATACAACGCTTTTTTTTCTCAACAATAAGGCCAATATTGACTCTTTGAAGTGGAATTTTGCTGATCCTTTTTCAGGAACCGGGAATATTTCATTTCTACCTGAACCGAAGCATGTTTTTAGCCAGCCGGGCAGTTATCAGGTGAAGCTTGAGATTTATTTTGAAGGTGATGTTTTTAAGAATTCCGGAGAGGTAATTATTTTCCCTTTACCTGAAGTGGATTTGGGGAATGATCTTTTTATTTTTCCCGGATCATGGGTTACCCTTGACCCTGGTCCTGGATTTCTTGCTTATGAATGGCAGAATGAGCAACAGGAACAACAGTACCTGGCAAAAGAAGAAGGAGCTTATTGCGTTACTGTTTGGGACCAGCATTTATGTAATAATACCGACACCATCAGCGTTTTTTATCTCGATTTGATTGTCCCCAACGCATTTACCCCCAATGCGGATGGGATCAATGACATTTTTATACCCTTGCTTCCTGAATGGGGGGTGCTGGATTACCGATTGACTCTCTTTGATCGATGGGGGAAGATTATTTTTGATACAAGTGAGATTCTTGAAGGATGGGATGGAACGAATCATGGAAATCCTAGTCAGTTGGGAACTTATGTTTGGGATATTACCTTTAATGCACGGAGGGAAGCTTCAGGAACGACCACTATCAATGAAAAGGGAATTGTTACACTACTAAGATAAATTTCTATTCCTGTTTTGTATGGTAGGTTTTTCTTTATACTGCTCCTGGCTGTTATGGGTTGTGAAGACCCGGAAGAGGTGCTTTGCAGTTGTAATCCCGAAGTTAATAATTGGGCAAGTAAGTATAAAAGCTCGTTCTCTGATATTACCAGGGCACAATTGGCAACATTGCCTATATCATATAAAAGAGCCGTTTACAGAACGCTGACACCTGAAAAACAGGCGCAACTCTGGAATGAAAAGCTTGATCTTGTAATAGCAAAAAATTCTGATAAAATAATATTTATTGCTTAAGGAAATCCTTTAATTTTTTAACAGCTTTTCTGATTTAACCAGCTTATTATCAGT
>CBDUSM010000121.1:0-5095 GCA_965369825.1 uncultured Bacteroidales bacterium | reverse complement strand
AGGTCGATATAAAAATCATCACCTTGTACCAAATCAATTTCTGATTCCAGCATTACGGTATGGAAGCCGGTATATTCGATGGTTCCTGATATTGAAGAAAGCTCATTGAGCAGTTCGCCATCAATCAAATCATCATAAATTATTACAGTATAGTCTTCATTATCAGTAGCAGTAAAAAAGCTTACGGCATGAAGTTCTTCATCTTGCTCTGACACAAAAGCATTAAAGGCTTCCTGGCAATCCTCTTTTGTGTCGCGCCAACCATGATAGTCATGGTAATAAACCTTATCGTATGCCATTGGTTCTACGTTACGAAATGTGATTGCTCCCATTTCCGGGTTATGCGCACAGTGTTTGTCATAATAGGATATAAAGAAATAGCCACCAAACCCCCAGCCTGATCCCCAGCTATTTTTTACAATCCATGCTCCGGGTTCAGGAGCTTGCGTCTCTTTCAAGTCATCCCAGCCAACAATAGCAACCGCATGATTTGGATCCATTGAATTATCAGGTGGCTGATAATGAATATAATTAGTAATAAATGCCCCATTTGAACATAAACAAGTTCCCATAACTCCTTCATCCATAATCTTTTGTTTAATTGTATTGATATTCTCCAAATTCTCACCTAACGTAAACCATTCAATATCACGGACATAGAAATAGTGGTAGCTGGTATCGTACCGTAAAGGTGGTGTATTATACGACTGGCCATCAATGTCTCTAACAGCTCCCTCTCCTCTTGACAGATAAGCTGCTGTAACCAGATAATCGCCACCCATATGAACTTCCAGTCCACTTCCTGAGGGTGGATCAATATCGTCGTTGTTGTGCTGGTTGAAACCATTCCACCAATCCAAATGATATTCTGCCAGATTGGGTTCGCCCATTTCGCCGGAAGCGGTCCATATACCAGTCATCATCATATTCCCTTCCATGGCTGCCATAGCACCATGTGTCCAGCAAGTACCACCTTGTTGAGATTTAACAGATGTTACATAATTAACCCCCTCAACATCTCTCAGGTCGAAGTAGCTCATCTCATCTTCAAGGGTTGTGTAGGCTTTAATGCAGAAATTAGCTGTTCCTGACCATGGGGGATCCTCATACTCAATCAGGTCTTTCCATTCGTCATCTTCCTGGTAGTAGCTTTCACCAGGATTAGCCGATGATTCGACAATAGTCCGGTAATTAGCACCAAGCAAAACAGGGATATCTGAGGTTCTGTCATATGCATGGCCACCACTGTTTAAGAAAACCTTAACATAAAAATCCTGGCCTTCACTCAAAACAACAGGCACATCAAGGTCAATGGTGTGAAATCCTCTGTAAGCAATAGTGGTATTTGTAGCAGATAACAAATCACTTAATTCACCATCTTCAAATGTATTATAGATATTGATTATGCAGAGGACATTGTCACTTGCCGTAAAAAAACTCACAGCTCGTAAGCGTTCGTTTTCTTCAGCCACAAAAGCATTAAATGCGTTGAAACAATCTGTTTTCGTATCACGCCAGCCATGGTAATCATGGTAATAAACCTTATCGTATTGCATGGGCTCAACGTTCTGGAAAGAAATGGCGCCCATTTCATAATTCTGTCCGCAATGTTTATCATAATAAGAGATCCAGAAATAGCCACCATAACCCCATCCACTTCCCCAGCTATTCTTGCAAAGCCATGCACCGGGTAAAGGTGCCTGGGTATCCCGCTCATCATCCCAACCAATTATAGAAATGGCATGATTAGGATCTTCAGGGTTTGTTGGCGGTTGATAATGCTCATATTCTCCGTTGATGAAGGCACCTGAATAACACATACAAGTACCCATAACACCTTTTGACATGATTTTATTTTTTAAAAGATCAATTCGTTCAAGATCTTCTCCAACGGTGTACCATTCCACATCTCTGGGAAAAAAATAATGAAAACTGGTATCAAACCTGAGGGGAGGTGAATTAAAGGATTGTCCATCAATGTCTCTAACAGCTCCTTCTCCTCGTGAAAGGTATGCAGAAGTAACAAGATAATCGCCTCCCTGATGAACTTCCAGCCCATTTCCCGAGGGTGGATCAATATCATCATTGTTGTGCTGGTTGAAACCATTCCACCAGTCAAGATGATATTCGGCCAGGTTTGGCTCGCCAGCCTCACCGGCTGCTGTCCACTCTCCTGTCATCATCAAGTTACCCTCCATTGCTGACATTGCCCCGAACGCCCAGCAGGTGCCTCCTTGCTGGCTTTTTACGGATGTTACATAATTTTCGCCATTATAATCACGGAGATCAAATGCAGAAGGTGGGTTTTGTGAAAAACCAACCATCGCCATTAAGGCAGTAATAATAATAATGCTATATTTTTTCATTTTTAACTGTTTTAAGTTCGATACAAACGTACATAAATTTTTTATGAAAATAATCAAATGTTAATCTTACCAAAATAAAATATAAAGAACCATCACGATAGTAAATATACCTATTGCACCAATATTAAAATAGGGCCCGGTATGAAACATGCTTCTGTCTATTTGAATGCCTTTGGGATCATCTCTCTTCGATTCAAGAAGACTTATCATAATGGCAATTAAGGTGAGAATTATAAAAACAAGGCCCATCCGGTCTATAAAAGCAAGTCCGGGAAGAAAAAACTTAAAGGCTGCTGACAAAGGAATGGTAAGTATAGCCACCCACAAAGCAGCATTGGCAGTGGCTCGTTTCCAGAAAAGGCCTAAACAAAAAATAGTAACTACTCCCGGTGTTACAAAACCCGTATATTCCTGAATGTACTGAAATGCCTGATCAAGTGACTGCAACTGTGGGGCAACAAAACATGCTATCAGCAAAGCTACAAAACTAACCATACGCCCCATTGTCACCAATTGTTTGTCCTGTGCCTCTTTTCTGATAAATTGTTTGTAAATATCCATGGTAAAAATAGTAGCTATGCTGTTGATCATCGAACTCAATGAAGAGACTATTGCTGCAGCCAATGCTGCAAAAGCCAGTCCCTTAATTCCTGCCGGTACAAATGAATGCAATAACCAGGGATAAGCATTATCATTGACAACATTTCCCGTTTGCGGATCAACCAGATCGGCTTTTAGCACAAACGCTACAATCCCGGGTATGACAACAATCAAAGGGATCAGAATTTTCAAATAGCCTGCGAATATCACCCCACGTTGGGCCTCTCTGATATTCTTTGCAGCAAGGCCTTTCTGGATAATATATTGGTTGAATCCCCAGTAAGAAATATTTGCAATCCACATCCCTCCTACCAATACACCAATACCCGGCAAATCCTTATAATATGGATTATCTTTTGATAAGATCATATCAAATTTCTCGGGTGCACGTTCAATTAACAGATTCATTCCTTCAAAAACACCTTCTCCCCCCGAAACAGCATCCAATGCCAAAAAAGTAGTTAATAAACCACCTCCAATGAGAAAAATCACCTGAACAACATCGGTCCATGCAACGGCCGTTAAACCTCCATAAATAGAATAGATAGCTGCAAATAATGCCAGGCCTATTATTCCATAAATCAAGGGGATGCCCATGATCATTTCAAGGCTTAACGCTCCAAGGTATAAAATAGAGGCCAGGTTAATGAAAATATAAACCATTAGCCAAAACAGAGCCATACTGGTCCGTACCCTGTTATCAAACCTTACCGCTAAAAATTGTGGCATTGTGTATATTTTTTTCTCAATGAAGATTGGTAGAAAAAATTTACCCACAATAATCAACGTAATGGCGGCCATCCACTCATATGAAGCAATGGCAAGGCCTATGGCAAAACCAGAGCCGGACATACCGATCATCTGTTCAGCCGATATATTTGCAGCAATCAACGATGCCCCAATGGCCCACCAGGGTAGAGATTTACTGGCAAGAAAATAATCCTTGGCAGTCTTTTGTGTTCCTTTCTTTGTACGTGAAACCCAAAGTCCAAGAGAGACAATGATCACTCCATAAGAAACAAAAACAATATAATCCAACGCAGAAAAATGCATGCCATCCATACTAAGTTGCTTTTACATATTGGTAAAAAAAGATTCCAAATTTATTAATTTTTTGTTATTCTGGTAACATTGCATTATTTTAGCTAATATTTTATAGTAGATAATTACGGATTACGTGGAACGAGACCAGAAGGCAAATAGCTAAATATCATTTTACCATGAAAAAGCAATACATTAACGCGATCATTTTTCTGACTATTATTTTAGCTTGTAACATGTTGATTTTGAGTAGCTGCATGCAGAAAAACAAACAACAAGACAGAACAAGAAAAGAGGAAAAAACAATGAATATAAAAAAAGAACTTTTTGGCAAAATAGAAGATGGCAGAGAGGTGTATTTATACACGCTAAGCAATACCAATGGGATGAAGGTACAGATAACCAGCTATGGCGGGATTGTAACTTCATTAATGGTTCAGGATAAAAATGGGGCCTTTGATGATGTGGTGCTGGGGTATGATCAGTTAAATGATTACATTCAATTCAACAACCCATATTTTGGCGCTATTATTGGCCGGTTTGGTAACAGGATCGCAAGGGGAAAGTTTGAACTCGATGGCAACGTATATCAGCTGGCTACAAACAATGGAGAAAATCATCTTCATGGAGGTATAAAGGGTTTTGATAAAGTATTGTGGGAAGGATCTACAGAGCTCCTTGAAAATGAAATCCGATTGTCGTTAAAGTATTTGAGTCCTGACAAAGAGGAAGGTTTCCCCGGAAATCTCCATGTAGAAGTAATTTATTCCTTAACCAATGATAATGAACTCAAGATTAACTATATAGCAACATCCGACAAGCCAACCCCGATAAATTTAACGCATCACAGCTATTTTAATCTTGCAGGTGCCGGGCAATGCGACATCCTGGGTCATGAGTTAATGATTAATGCAAATCGATACACGGTAGTAGATGAATCGTTAATACCAACAGGCGAATTGAGGGCAGTTAAAGGAACACCAATGGATTTCAGATCGCCTCAACATATCGGCAACCGGATAAATGAGGTTACAGGAGGGTATGATCATAATTATGTACTAAATAAAAAAATGAATTCATTGGAACTA